>CAIMDR010000602.1 GCA_903839795.1 uncultured Methylococcaceae bacterium
ACTAAAATAAAATCCGTTGAAATCCGTATAATCAGTGTCATCCGTGTTCTATGATTGAAGTCAACATCTACCGTGATTTAAAAGCTAAATAGTCTGTCGGGCAGGTTGGTTAAAATAGACAGGCAAAAAATACTTGCAATACTTAAAGGTTTTTATGATAAATGTAATAGGGTTATTAGTTATAGTTTTTTTTATGGCAGGTTGTAGCAGTATTGGTTTTTTAGAAAGCACAGCTACGGAAAGAATCACTACGGTTAAAGAAGATAGGGATGGATTGACTTATTTATCGAATGAAAACAAACCGTATACGGGTAAATATGACGAGTATTTTGAAAACGGCAAGAAAAGTCTTGAGGTTAGTTACCGCGATGGTAAAGAAAATGGCTTAACCATCATGTGGCATGAAAATGGCCAGAAATACGGTGAAATAAACTACAAAGACGGTAAACAAGATGGCTTAACCACCATGTGGCATGAAAACGGCCAAAAATACGGTGAAATAAGTTATAAAGACGGTAAGCAAGAAGGCTTGATGAAGGCCTGGCACAAAAATGGTAACAAAAAAAATGAAATCAATTACCAAGAAGGTGTCAAGAACGGCTTGTCAATGGAGTGGTATGAAAATGGAACCAAAAAGTTGGAGGCTCAGTTTAAAGATGACAAGTTAAACGGCTTGTCGACCCTGTGGGATGAAAGCGGCAATAAAGTCTCTGAAATAAACTATAAAGACGATGAAGAGAATGGGTTGTCAACTTCTTGGTACAGTAACGGACAAAAGCAAATTGAAACATTTTTCATGGCTGGCAAAGCCAATGGCTTGGTAACGATGTGGTATGAGAACGGCCAGAAAAAGTCTGAAATTAATTACAAAGAGGGGGCGATAACCGGATTAGTGACAACATGGAATGAAAAAGGGCAAAAAAAAACCTGTCAATCAGCGTCAACACAATGCCCGTGAAAAGCGTAAACGCATCACTGCCGGAAGCAACAGGCGCAGGGGTGCAAAAATACGACCAATGATTTACCACAACGTTTTTTATTTAGTCCCCTCTTTGACAAAGAAGGGTTAGGGGAGATTTTATTAGATAAATCCCTCTCAGTCCCTTTTTTTCAAAGGGGGAGGTTAATATTTATCGACAACGTTATTTGAAGGAGTTTTGAAAATGCTGATTGAACGAATGGGCTTTATTGTTTTAACGCTAATGATGGCGTTTTTTAATCACCGCGTATTAGCGGACACCATTCCTTTACTGTACAGGCCATTACCTGGGTTGACTGCCGGGCAATTGGCTGTTGTTGTAAATGATGATGACCCCTTGAGTCAGCGTATCGGCGATTATTATCAAGGTAAACGGCATATTCCAAGAGCCAACATGATTCATGTTCGGTTTAATTCAACAGCCCACGGCTTGTCAAAAGAAGAGTTTGCCAAACTAAAAGACCAAGTGGATGCGAAAACACCCAAAGAGGTGCAAGCGTTTGTATTAACCTGGCTAAAGCCGTTTCGTGTTGAATGCATGTCAATCACTACCGCTTTTGCAGCGGGCTTTGATCAAGCCTTTTGTGCAAAAGTCTGTGAAGAGAGCCGTAAAAGTCCCTATTTTGCATCCAATAGCGAGAAGCCATTTACTGATTATGGTTGGCGTCCCACCATGACCTTGGCCGGGCGTTCGTTTGAGGACGTTAAGCGTTTGATTGATCGTGGAGTTGCCGCTGATTTCACTCGTCCGCAAGGGTCGGCATATTTATTAAAAACCAGCGATCAGGCGCGTAGCTCACGGGCGATTTTTTTTCCTGAAGTGGTCAAGGCATTTGCAGGGCTATGGCCCGTTAATTATCTGGAACAGGATAGTCTTGAAAATAAATCCGATGTGATGTTTTATTTTACCGGCAAGAAGAATGTCGCCAACATAGATAAAAATACTTATCTGCCCGGTGCTATCGCCGATCATTTAACCTCGACAGGTGGTGTGTTGACAGGTAGCGATCAAATGAATATTCTTGACTGGATAGCTGCGGGCGCAACTGCAAGCTATGGCGCAGTGGTTGAGCCCTGTAATTATCCGGTCAAGTTTTCGCATCCCGGTGTATTGCTGGAGTATTACTTGCGGGGCAATACGCTGATTGAGGCTTACTGGAAAAGCGTCTGGGAGCCGGGGCAGGGGATTTTTGTTGGAGAGCCGCTGGCCCGACCCTTTGCATCCCCATCGAAAAAATAAATTGCCCATGTAAAACATTGGTTTTTTATATGTCTAACATTATTAAAACGTTATGGTGTTGCATGGCAAGCTTTACATCCAGGCGTTTTGCGAAAAGGAAAATGATATGACCTCCTTTTCGCATTTTATTTTTAAAGAAGGGGAGATATGAAAACTAAATACGGCTTATTAGCTAATTATGGTGGTGATATTGATTTGGACGAATTTCGAGAAATGGTGGCAGTCAATGCTTACTACCGGGCCGAAAAAAGAGGATTTAAACCCGCACATGAAATGGAGGACTGGATTGAAGCCGAGAAGGATATAAAAATTCAACGTCGCTATGGGTTTCGATAAGATGCATGTTTTGGTCAGGATGGTTGAGATAAGCAGTCGCCGTGGCTAATTTTATTAACTGCAACAAGCGCATTATGAACGATGATAGACACTCACACGAAGCCTTGAGCTTTGGAATGTTTTTTGACAACCCGTTACATCAGTTGCAAAAATTCGACATTAGCCGGCGTAGTCGTATTCAGAATCAAGAGCGACAGGCAAAAGAGGCGCGTGATATTGTCGAAAGTTTTGTTGATGTAGCTAACAGTAAGATGCGGGGCATACACGGCTACTCCCGGAAATTAAGGGAACCAGTACTGGCGCTCTATAACCATGTACTTCAAGTCGCTGATGAGATTCCACCACCTATCGATTTGAACTTTGAGGTATTTGAGACGAATCCACTCATCAACGCCTTGTTTGTCAACAGTAGGGATATCAATAAACTGTTTACCATTAATCCATGTGTGGATGCTTATTTAAGAACCCATGATAAATGCCAAGTCCCTGTACTCTATGCGCTGTTAACTGCCACCAAGAGTGAAAAACGAACGCTGGGCGTAGGCCTGTTGGGAGATGAGCACATTCGCGATGTACCGCTTCAAGCTGTCAATTTCTCCAGACACAAAATTCATATTCCTTGTGATACCCGTGCAAAGCTAAACACAACGCTGAAAGAATATTTGTTTATTCACGTAGTGGCGCTTGTTAAGCAGGAGATGATGTCACGCATGACCAACCAACTCTTCAAGCCGGGTGACGATTATTACGCATCGCGAGTAAAGAGTTTGGTTAACCCGGAAGTTTATTTGAACACACTGCTTGAGTATATTGAAATCCCGGATAACCTGCTGAGCATTGATAAAGTTCACTTGAAGCTCAGTAAATTGGGCTTCAAATTAGAGGGTGACGACCGGCAGCGTGCAAACGAGTTTGACATCCATGAACTTACCTGGAGCAACCACATCCGAAGCGTGGTGTTGCAAATTGCCTACGTTCGTTAAGCCAAGTATTAATTCTGGCTCTCGAATAAAATAACTTAATCATAAATTCCGTAAACCGCGCGGAGTATATTTATTTATTTCAGCTATACTTTATCTTTACAATAATCTATTGCGTTAGGAATAATTTATGAAATATAAAAATTTAGCGGTCATTCTCGCAGTATCAAGCTTTAGTTTCTCTGCAATTAATGGCGTTGCTTACGCTGAAGAAGCCAGTGGTTTATCAACTGCTCCCGCCCTAGAGACTTCGACAGCAGGGGCTTCTAATGCCAATGAGCTTGAAATGTTTCGTTTCGCTCTTGAAATGGATAAAGAGGCTTTCGTTAAGAAGTCGTTGGCATTGGATGCAGTACAAGAGAAGAAATTTTTGGATGTGTACTATGTTTTTAACGCTAAGTTGAAGGCGTTAAATGACAAACGTTTAGCGGTCATTGCAGACTATTTGCGGCAATA
>CAIMDR010000603.1 GCA_903839795.1 uncultured Methylococcaceae bacterium
ATTGCCCCCCTTACTATTATTTTTTACTGCTTTCCTGCTTAATCAAAAGATTCATAACCTCAATCATTTTTTCATGGGATCCCGCCAAGGGGCCATTCGTTTTGTATTTACCGTTAATAATGACGGCAGGAACCCCGGTTATACCGTAACGAGTTGCCATTAACGGCGATTGGCGCATTTTAGCGTCGACAACAAACGAATTGTAGGCCTCATGGAACTGGGTTTCAGTAACGCCATGCGCTACAAAAAACTTGGCCAATGCTTCTTCAGTATCGAGACTTTCTTTTTTGTTTTGCACGGCATCAAATAAATCCGCATGAACTTTATCAACAACACCCAATGCTTCGGCCGTGTAATAAGCTTTGGCGTGCTTGCTCCAAAGTTCATTGAATGCCGCTGGTTGGCGGATAAATTCAACATTTTTGGGCAGCTTTTTAACCCATTCTTCCAGTAAAGGCTCAAAACTGTAACAATGTGGACAACCGTACCAAAAGAACTCGATAATTTCAATTTTATCCGGATTTTGTGTCGGTTGAGCGGGTGCAAGGGTTTCATAACCGACTGCTGCCGGCTCGGCTTTCAACAGAAAAGAACTGGAAAATAACAAGATCAACAGACCGGTTTGAGCAATTTTTTTAAGCATGATTAAGTTCTCAATGAGCGAGTAGTTTAGATAAAAACAATAACAAAAGTAACGATTCTATAGTCAATGTTTTAGCTTATTTCATCATCGATATACGATAAGAAACCGCTTTTATTTCTTCATCAGTCATTTTTTTGGCAATCATGTGCATCATGTTTTCAGGATTATTACTGCGTGCGTCGGTTTTAAAATCAGTAAGTGTCTTTATTAAATAATCAGCATGTTGTGATTTTAATGCCGGAAATGCTGCCGGTTTGTTGCCTTCGCCAAAGGGGCCATGACACGCGATACAGGCTGAAACTTCACGGGACAGGTCGCCGTTGCGGTACAGGTCACTACCTTGGGCAATAATGGCTTGAAGGGTATCCTTGCCATCAGCTTTTTTATCAGCGTCTGTGGTTGCAGGTTTTTCATCCTCGGCATCATCTAAAATCGGCAATTCGTTAGTTGAAACTTTTTGTACAGCGTAATAAGCGGCGATATCAACCATGTCCACATCAGATAATCCCATCGCTATAGCAGACATCATGGGATTTTTACGTGCACCGGTTTTAAAGGCCTGTAGCTGTTTTATCAGGTAGGAAGAATGCTGCTCTGCAAGCTTGGGGAATGTTGATACCAGGCTATTACCAGTGTCTCCGTGACAACTGATACAAGCGGCTGCTTTTTCTTTTCCTGCTCTAATAGTGCCCTCTGCATGTAAAATAGCTGAAGTACTGGTAAACGCCAGGGCTAGTGAAAGTGCCAGCAGTTTTTTTTTCATCGGGTTCCCCTTTGGAATAAAGTAGTCATTTTACGATAGCCTTTAATGTATGTATGCAGGCTGCAATGTGTAGCCAGATTTTACCCTAATTAGCAAGCTTAAGCGAGGCAACGATGAACCCAGTTTATCACCAAGCAAAATTTATTAACAGTTCACCTGATCTTAAAGATACACCTGAAGATCAGGGTAGGGAAGTGGCGTTTGCAGGACGCTCAAATGCAGGCAAGTCGAGTGCAATTAACACGCTAACCCGGCAGCACGGTTTAGCCAGAATTAGTAAAACGCCGGGTAGAACCCAGATGCTTAATTTTTTTGAAATTAATGCAACGGAACGCTTTGTCGATTTACCGGGTTACGGTTACGCCAAAGTACCTGTAGCGGTCAAGAAAAAGTGGCATGAGTTAATGGAAAAATATTTAACCCAACGCAAGTCATTGTGTGGAATCATATTAGTGATGGATGTCCGTCATCCTTTAACTGAATTTGACTGGCAGATGATTGAATGGTGTCAGCATACCGGTTTGCCGTTACATATATTGTTAACCAAAGCCGATAAATTAAACTATGGTGCCGCAAAAAATACCTTGTTACAAGTTCAAAAAGAGCTAGGTGATATTAACTTTCCATTGACGATACAGTTGTTTTCATCGTTGAAAAAAATGGGTATTGATGAGGTACATAAGGCACTTGATCTTTTGTTTAAGCCGGTTGAGTTCTCTGAACCTGAACCTGAACTAGAATAAGCGCTTAAACAAAAAAAACCCCAACGTATTAAAAATATTTTGGGGCTTTAAGAGTAATCAGCCGATTAACTGAGGGAGGACGGCTGATTCAACACCCATAAGGTATTGCGGTTTCTATGACTTCAGGATGAAAGAAAAGTTTCATCAACATTAAAAAGATTAATGAGCTTCGTCCCAGTTATTACCCACGCCTATATCAACAATCAGCGGTACGTTCAAATCAGCGGCTGAACTCATCATGTTTCTAATAATAGCGCTATAGTGGTCGACCTGATCTTCTGCCGCTTCAAATACCAGTTCATCGTGAACTTGCATAATCATTTTTGCATCCGGTTTGTCTTCCAGTAACCACTGATCAGTCTTAATCATGGCGCGTTTAATAATGTCAGCCGCTGTGCCTTGCATGGGCGCATTAATAGCCGTGCGTTCAGCATATTGGCGACGCGCAGCATTGCGTGATTTTATTTCAGGTAAATACAGGCGGCGACCAAATAAAGTTTCAACATAGCCTTGTTCGCGGGCCTGTTCTCTAATACTGTCCATATAATTTTTAACGCCCGGATAACGCGTAAAATATAAATCTATATACGATTGAGCCTGACTACGTGACAAACCTAGTTGTTGAGCCAAGCCAAAAGAAGACATGCCATAAATCAGCCCAAAGTTAATCGCTTTTGCCGAACGACGAAGATCGGTGGTGACTTGATCTAAAGCTACGCCAAATACTTCTGCCGCTGTCGCTCGGTGAACATCCTCGCCCGCGCTAAAGGCTTTTAGCAAACCGGCATCAGCGGATAAATGCGCCATGATGCGTAATTCAATTTGCGAATAATCAGCCGCCACAATTTTATAACCTTGCGGGGCAATAAAAGCCTGTCGTATCTTGCGGCCCTCTTCACTGCGAATAGGGATGTTTTGCAAGTTGGGATTGGAAGAAGAAAGCCTTCCGGTTGCGGCTACTGCCTGATGATACGAGGTGTGTATGCGCCCCGTTTTGTCATCAACCTGTTGCGGCAGTTTATCGGTATAAGTCGATTTTAGTTTGCTTAAACTACGGTAATCCAAAATCAGCTTGGGCAACGGATAGTCTAAAGCCAATTCTTGCAGCACTGACTCTTCGGTTGATGGCTGGCCTTTAGGTGTTTTCTTGATAACAGGAATTTTTTGTTCATCGTAGAGAATGTTCTGAATTTGTTTGGGTGAACCTAAATTAAAGGTGTGTCCGGCGAGATCGTGGGCTCGTTGTTCAAGAGCGACAATATGACTGGCCAGTTCCAAACTTTGCTGAGACAGCATGGCCGTATCAATCAGGACGCCATTGCTTTCAATACGGGCAAGCACACTGATCAACGGGACTTCTATTTCCGAATATAAGGCAAGCAGGGAAGGGTGCTGTTGCAGCTTGGTCATTAATACTTGATGCAGTTGCAAAGTAATGTCCGCATCTTCAGCGGCATAAGGAGCCGCTTCTTCGATGGCCACTTCTTGAAACGGGATTTGTTTGGCTCCCTTGCCGGCAACGTCTTCATAATGAATAGTCGTTACGCCTAAATATTCTTTAGCAAGGTCATCCATATTATGTTTGATTGCCGTACTGTTTAGTACATAAGATTCCAGCATGGTGTCATGAGCGATACCCCGCAGCGTTATGCCGTGATTGGCTAACACATGTGTGTCATATTTGAGGTTTTGCCCCAGCTTGGCTTTATCCGGATTTTCAAGAAGTGGGCGGAGTTTTTCCAGAATTTCGGTACGGTTTAGCTGATCAGGGGCGCCTGTATAAAGATGCGCCAAGGGTACATAGGCCGCTTGGCCTGGCGTTACCGCAAAGGACACACCGACAATCTCTGCTTTGCTGTAATCAAGGCTGGTGGTTTCTGTGTCAAAAGCAAACAGCTCGGCATTTTCGAGTCGTTCAAGCCATTTATTAAACTGTGGTTGGGTTAATATAGTTTCGTAAGTTGATTCAATAAGGGCAGGCTTTGCATCTTCTTCAACAACGATGGCGTCTGTCTGGTTATCCAGCATTTTAAACCACGATAAAAAGCCTAATCCGGCTAACTGATTTTTTAGTTCGTCAGTATTGACAGGTTGACGTTTTAAATCGTCCATACCGTAAGGTAAATCAAGATCACACTTGATTGTCGTCAGTTGTTTGGCTATAGGCAGTTGATCCAGACTGGCACGAAGATTCTCGCCAATTTTACCGGTAATTTTGTCAGCATTAGCCACGAGATTTTCCAGTGTTTGATACTGTTCCAACCATTTTGCGGCTGTTTTTGGACCCACTTTGGGTACGCCGGGAATGTTGTCGCTTGTATCGCCCATCAAGGCCAAATAATCAACAATCTGTTCCGGTTTAACACCAAACTTGTCGATAACACCCTGAATATCCATGCGCGTGTTGGTCATGGTGTTTTCCAGAATAATATGCTCAGTGACCAATTGCGCCATGTCTTTATCACCGGTGGAAATAATGACCTTAAAACCTTGTTGCTCCGCGTGTTGCGCCAGCGCACCCAGCACATCATCCGCTTCTACGCCAGACTCCATAATTAAAGGCAAACCCATGGCGCGAATCAGATGGTGCAAAGGCTCTATTTGAACGCGCAAATCGTCAGGCATAGGTGGGCGGTGCGCTTTATATTGATCATAAAGGTCATTACGAAAGGTTTTACCGGGCGCGTCAAAAACCACCGTGATGTAGTCACTGTGATACTCGGCTATCAGTTTGCGCAACATGTTGGATACGCCATAAATGGCATTGGTAGGCTCACCCAGAGGATTGGTTAACGGTGGAATCGCATGATAAGCGCGAAACAAAAAGGAAGAGCCGTCAACCAGAATCAGGCGTTTTTGTGTTTGTTGTGGCATAAGATTTAAGGTGCAAGGTTAAAGGAGATAGGTACAAGGCTAAAGGCGCAAGGTTAAAGGCTAAAGGCTAAAGACCTAAAACCGGATGGGCTATTTTACCCCTCATAGACATCAAGTTAAGACATTTCACCACGAAGATACGAAGAACACGAAGATTTTGCTTTGGTTTTTCTTCGTGAACTTCGTGTCTTCGTGGTGAATTAATAGATGTGTATGCCCCGTCAAGTTTTACGCCTGACTTCCGTTATATTGGGCACACAATTTATTTTACTAAGCACCTGACTTAGTTGATCGGTATTTTCTATTTGAATGGTCAAATGTAATGTGGCAGAAAAA
>CAIMDR010000604.1 GCA_903839795.1 uncultured Methylococcaceae bacterium
AGCAAAAACAAACCGAACTGAAAAAACGCTGGTTGGCGTATTTGCTAAAAATAGAAAAAGACAAACTGTTTTATTTTGTCTTGGCTTATAACAATCCGCAAAAAGTGCTCATCGTTAAAAGCCCCAGCGACAACAAGGAACAAAAGCAGTTTTTAGGTTACGAATGGTCGGCTGCCAAAGGCAATGAAGGGCTTAAAATGACGACCACTGCACAAGGCAGTCACCTCACGCCGCTCTATGACCCCGAAGACCGCTATAATCCTGAAAAGATTAATGCACTGATTCAGGATAATTTTTCAGGCAATGCGGTAGTAATACCTGAAGTATTCGAATCTTATGTTTCGTTGGTGAGCCTTGTTGATTTGCTCGATTTTTCGCGTAAGGATTTTGATAAGCATATTAGTTTGTCGGTTAAAAAAAATATCAGTATTAACAGTAAGTGGGAAATGGTCAAGTTAGAAAATATAATGAAAATTGTAAGAGGAGCTTCACCACGACCTATAGACCGCTACCTTACAAATGAAGAAACCGGAGTGGCTTGGATTAAAATTGGTGATGTCAGTAAAGGTTCAAAATACATTACGCAAACAGCAGAAAAAATCACTTTAGAGGGCGCAGAAAAATCAAGGCCAGTACAAGTAGGTGATTTTGTGCTTTCTAATTCAATGAGTTTTGGCAGACCTTATATTCTAAAAATTTCAGGCTGTATTCATGATGGTTGGCTTTTGCTGAGTAATTTTAGTGAGCAAATAAACAAAGATTATTTGTATGAAGTTTTATCTTATGAAGATACACAGCTTCAATTTACCGAAAGTGCAGCTGGTGGAGTTGTACAAAATTTGAACACTGAAAGAGTAAAGACAACAAAAATCCCCCTACCACCTTTAGAAATCCAAACCGAAATCGTGCAAGCATGTGAAGCGATTGATGCTGAAGTGATAGCGGCACAAACAAGCATGGAGCAGGCAAAAAAAGAAGTTAGTGCTAGATTAGAAATAATTTCCAAGCAAAACTATCCATTAAAGAAATTATCAAATTTAATTGAAATAATTGGCGGAGGAACACCCGACACAAAAAAATCAGAATATTGGAATGGTGGAATTCCGTGGCTAAGCGTAGCCGACTTTAATACCGGTAAACGCTTTGTCAGTAGCAGTGAAAAAACAATTTCTGAATTAGGTTTGAATAATAGCAGCACCAAGTATTTGCAAGTAGGTGATTTAATTATTTCAGCTCGCGGAACAGTCGGTGTAGTTGCACAGTTAGCTATTCCGATGACTTTTAACCAGTCTTGTTATGGCTTGCGCGGTTTAGATGAAGTAGATAATGGTTATTTGTACTATGTTTTGAAACGTGAAGTTGCCCAATTTAAAGATAACGCCTATGGCAGTACATTTGGTTCAATTACTACAAAAACTTTTGATAGCATTAAAATTGCTGTTCCACCTATTGATGTTCAGTTGTCGATAGTCACAGAAATAGAACAAATAGAAACCCGTATCGCCACTGCACAACAAATAATCGACGCAGCAGCCAGTAAAAAACAAGCTATCTTGAAACAGTATTTATAACATCAGTGGAGAAAACCCATGTTACAAGAACAACTGATCGAAGAAATAAAACAAATTCCAAATGAAAAATTGCCAGAGATTTATGACTTGATTCATTACTTCAGACTTGGTTTGGCTCAGGCAAAACCAACAGAAAATATCCTTCAGCGGCCTATTGGTTTGGCAAAAGGGCAGTTTGAGATTCCAGACAGTTTTTTTGAATCGTTGCCGGACGACATACTGGATGGGTTTGAGGGGATAAAATGAAAATCTTGTTGGATACCTGCGCTTTTTTATGGCTGACTACCGATGCGCCAGAACTCAGTGAAAAAGCCAAAATACTGTTTCAAAATCCCAATAATCCCGTCGTAAGTATTCACCTCCCCCTTTGAAAAAGGGGGATTGAGGGGGATTTATCTAATAAAATCTCCCCTAACCCCTCTTTGTTAATGAGGGGGACTGAATAA
>CAIMDR010000605.1 GCA_903839795.1 uncultured Methylococcaceae bacterium
AATCATCTGCGTTATGCAGAAAATGCGTGAGGATTTTTCTATAGCTGGCTAATTCATCTAGCCAAACGGCTTGGAAATTATTTATCTGAAAAACTATAAATTAAGCTTGGTCATTATTTGCCGCCTTGATGTAACGCTTATTCATTTTTCGGGAAGGGAGTGCGTCTTTAAAAAAATGCTGCCCTCATTAACCATAGGTATCTACACAAATAAAATCGACGTCATTCCGGCAGGGATTGCCGGAATCCAGGGCACAGGGATGTGAAAAAACAGATCAAAAAAGCTTCATATAGCTAAAAAATGGTTTGCGTAATTCAATATTGCCATCCATGGCATCTGGATCCCGGCAATCCCTGCCGGGATGACGAGCTGTGTAGATACCTATGCCTCATTAACCGAGCACCATTAACATATTCCATTGTGAAACTTTTCGTAATCCCGTTCATCCCGAATTTGATGTTCCCAAAAGCGAGGTTGCCAATGCGTTTGTGCTCGTTTATGTTTTTGCGCCTTGGATGACGGCGTTTTATATTTGTCCAGACAATGCCGGGAAAGATAACCCTTTATTGCATTCCAGCGCATAGAATAATCCATATCACCCGGCGGCAGAGTCCAAATACAATGCAGATGCTCCTGTAACAACACAAATACATTGATAATAAACGGATGACCTGTTTTTGTTTTCCGGAACGCCATTCGCAATAATTCACGATTTTCCGGATCACACAGAATTTTACGTCGCCGAAAAGTTACAACCGTAAAAAAATAGGTCGCACCCGGTGTTTTAGCACGACGATATTGCATAAATTATCCCCAAGGTAGGTTGGGTAACAGCTTTATCGTTGCCCAACATTTTCAACCTATAAAAGTATAATATCGATACATTACCCAGCACCATTAACATATTCCGTTGAAGAAATATCGGGCACGAAAAGCATGTGCCCGACCTACCCCACTGACCCAGTTATTTATTTTCGTATAAAAATAACATCATCAAGATAATTTTGAAATATCGTATCGTAAGTTACAACAGCCATAGACTCGTATTTTGCTTGAGCAATTAGCAACCTATCAAAAGGATCCTTATGATAATCACCCAAGCCAAGTACGTTTTGTGCATGGTAAGGCGTAATAGGTAACCATTGAAAACCGAGCGATTCAATTGCTTCGGCTATTTTTAGAGTAGGCAATGGCATTTTACCCAAACCATTTTTTATGGTCATTTCCCATACCGAAACCGAACTCACTAACGCACCTTCAGCCTGAATCCTTTCAATGATAGGGCGGTTTTTAATTTCACCCATCAACCAGTCATAAACAATGCAGGTATCAAGTAGAAGACGCATCATTAAATCCCGTAAACAACCGCTCAATTTCGTTGTTCGTTTCAGCGCTATTCCAGTCGGAGGCATAAGAACTAAGTCCTTTCCAAATCCCGGGAGCAGCAACTTTGGGAGCTATATATTTAACGATTTTTGCGACCGGTACGCCATTACGAGCAATCACTACCTCTTCATCCCGTTCGGCTGCAACAATAAGCGTGGATAAGCGGTTTTTGGCTTCAAGCATGTTGACTTGCATTGCAGACACCCTGTAGTTAGCTAATGTTAGCCAACTATAATTTAGTATTTTTTTAATGTCAATCAGACTAGTCAAGAATAGGCAATTAGAAATAACGGGAGTCAAGGAATTTAAGTTTACTCTGACCCCAGTTATCATTGATTATCATTGATTGCCATAAGCCGTTCAAGCCCTATATTAGGGATTGGAGGTGCGTCAAGCATGGCTAAAAATTGTTGATATTTTTCATTATCTAAATTGAAAAAGACCTGATCGAGCACGATAGTCCGTGCTTTGTCGCAGGCTGCT
>CAIMDR010000606.1 GCA_903839795.1 uncultured Methylococcaceae bacterium
GCCTTTGGCATTAATCTCCACGTCAATAACAGAGCCGTCTTTACGACGATGTCGGGTTTCAAAGACTTCGGGGTGTTTTAATAATCTCTGAATGATAACAGGCAACTGCTCAGCCGGTATCTGGGCGTCCCAATCGACCACATTAAGCCTGGTAGTTTCTTCCCATGAGTAACCCAGCATAGCGGAAAATGAAGGACTAAACTCGATGAGATTACCGGCTTCATCCAAAATATGAATGCCCTCGCCAACGGCATTCAATAGTGCTTTATTCTTCTTACTTTCATTTAAATTAAAGTGTTCGTTCAGTTTTCGACGGGTGATGTCTATTATCATAGCCAGATGCTGTGAACCACTGTTATCGTTCATCTGAATTGAAGTAACCGTCAGGTTAACCCAGGTTATCGTGCCATCCGGCTTTAGGTAACGTTTTTCTGTCTGAAATCCCGGAATTTGCCCGCTATTCAACAAGGCTATATTGTCCGCATCTTGCTGCACATCGTCTGGATGGGTAATGCTAATCCAGTCGATGATAACGATTTCCTCCAACGTTCGGCCGGTAATTTTGGCAAACATGGGATTGGCCGAAAGCACTTGCCCGGTTAAGGAATTAATCACTGCAATGCCTAAGGGCGCGTCATTGAATAGGGTTTTGAAATGGGACTCACTCTTTTTCAAGGCCTTTTCTATCAAGACCAACTCGGTTATGTCGCGTGCAATCGCAACGGCACCCAACACGACTCCGGTATCATCCCGATACAGGGTGGCGTTAAACAAAACCGGCGTCGCCTGGCCTTCGGCATGGCGGATGTCAAGTGCGTGGTTATGTACTGTTCCAGTCTTGAAAACTTGCTGACAGAACGCTATCGCCGCGTCAGCTTCGGTAAAATAACCGGCAAAATCACTGCCTATCAGCTCGCTTTTAGCGCATTTAAAAGCCGCTTCGGCAGCCGCATTGGCATCGGTAATTTTGCCTTTCGAGTTGAGTGTGATCAGCGGGTCCAGATGGCTTTCAATCAGGTTGCGTGAATAATGGGCTGTAATGCGCGTAGCCTCGGCTTCCAAAAGCAGGGCTTCCGAACGTTTACGCTCAGTAATATCTTCGACGATACCGGTCATGCGTAGCGGTTGACCGGCGGCATCAAAGTAGAACTCGGCAATACTCAAAATCCAAATCTCGGTGCCATCAGGCCGGTTTACGCGAAATTGATGCTTAAAACGCTCGCTGGTGGCAAGACAACGAGCCACTTCATCTTCAACGCTTTGCCGATCATCAGGATGAATACGACTGGCAACTTGCGCAAAAGACCCATCAAATTCGTCCGGCTTAAAGCCCCACAATTCATCGTGCCGACCTGACCAAGTGACCCAATTCGAGGCAAAATTCCAGTCATAAATACCCAACCGAGCCGAATCCAAGGCCAGAGTCAGCAGTTCATCGCGGTCTTGTAGCTTGATTTGGGTTAACATACGTTCGGTAACGTCTTGCACCGTTCCTTCAAGCAGCAGATCTTTGCGTTCGGGATTACTGTTTAACACAGCTTGTCCACACAAATAGCGAAAACTACCGTCAGGCATCAAGCGACGTGTCACCACTTCAGACGGATCTTCGCCAGCTAAACACGCCGCCATAAAAGCCCTCAGCTTAGGCAAGTCTTCCGGATAAACCAGGCTTTCCAGTGCCTGAAAATCGGGTGTAAAACTGTCCGGCGACACCCCCCAAAGCCGGTAGGTCTCATCAGACCAGACAATGCTCCCGTCATGATAATAAGACCAGCTGCCAATATGCGCATGGCGTTGCGATGCAGACAGTAAGTATTCGTTGTCACGCAGCGCTTCAATCAGTAATTGTTTCTGGTCACGCAACTCCCGAAGTAATTGGTAGCGTTCGATGGCATTTTCGATGGCGTGTTCCAAACTGTCCTGGTTTATCCAGCTTTTGCCGATAAAATCTTGGGCACCCTGTCTTATAATTTCA
>CAIMDR010000607.1 GCA_903839795.1 uncultured Methylococcaceae bacterium
GGCTCTTGCCCAATTCATGGTGAAATCAAAACTGTTTTTATCGCGCCTGGTGGTATTGGCAAAGTAACGGCTATCTGTTCCGTTTGAAATCACGAAAAGCTGCAAATATTTAAACAGTGAATGGTCTGTATTAAAGCTTTCTTTGCTATAGCGGTGTACTTGGTTAAAAGCTTCGCGAATAGCTACACCACGCTTTTTCAACTCGATTTGCACCAAGGGCAAACCGTTCACCAAAACAGTGACATCGTAGCGATTGGCCTGCGTGCCTTTTTGTTCAAACTGTTTAATCACCTGCACCTTATTGCGGGCAATAGTTTTCTTATCCAGCAAGTAAATGTTTTGGATATGCCCATCATCAAACACAAAATCATGGATATAGTCGTCATGAATTTTGCGGGTTTTGTCGATGCTGTTATCACTGGGTTTATCTAAATAGCCCTCAACAAAGCGCCGCCATTCACCCTCTAAAAACTGCACATTATTCAGGGCTTGTAACTGCACGCGCACATTCGCCAACATTTTCTCAAAGGTGTTTACCTCACGCAAATACTCGTAGCCTTGGTTTTCCAAGTCAGTGATAAATTCACGCTCTAAATCGTATTCAGTTTGATAGGCTTCATTGACTTGCGAACACTGGGTGTATTTATCCAGCACGATAAAGTTATTCGATTCTGCGATTGTTTTATATTCATTCATTGCTTATTTTCCTCTCACTGGGATCGAGTCAACGCATTTTGTCCGGTCACCAAACTTGCAACTTGTCGTTATCGTGGGCAGAAATCGCATTTTTTTACCCACGTTCTGTGTATATAGTCTTTCAGAAATTAAATTTCCCTTACATGAAGTTTGGAGTCCATACGGATAACATCCCTTAAAGGGATGGTATCCGTTAAGATCGAAATTATTTATCTGAAAATCTATAGGGGTAAAAAACACGATTTTTTACCCATGACTTCCACCCCAACTCACTCTCCATAGTGTGATTTTGCTCTGACAATTAATACCACACAGCGCTCCTGTTCAATACGATAGACAATACGATCTTGAAAGCTCAAACGCACCGAATAGTAGCCAGTCAAATCACCCAGGAGTGGCTTGCCAGCCTGTGGAGCCATAGCAATCTTATTTCGCAAAATAGCTTTTAGTTTGGTTTTTAGTTTGGGTGTCAGCTTGGCAATGTCTTTTTGCGCTTGCCTCGTGAACGCAATCTGATAGCGTTCACAACTCACAAAGGCTCTCCGAAGACCTCTTCAAAACTTGCGACATCACCCGCATCCGCTTGCTGAATGGATTCATCAAACTTTTGCTTAAAATCAGGCTGAGACATAAGATGTAACGTTTCCTGTAAGCTTTCGTAGTCATCGGCAGACATCATGACGGCATTGCCGGACTTATGCTGAATCTCAATAATTTCGTGGCACTGACTGGTCTGTTTAATCAGCTCAAAGAAGGTTTTTCTTGCTTCTGTTGCGGTAATGGTCATCATGGTTTTGCCCTCATTTAATGTACCGGATAATGTACCACTGATGCTGAGATGAGTAAATTGGTATTCTCAAATCTGTAGTTGGGGGCAACGTTGTTCGCCCACCCGTGGCTATATAAAGTTTCGCTTGAATTTTTCGTGATTTTTAATGTTGCTTTGGAGGTCTTCTGCATCCCAGATTTGCAGCTCCCAGGGGAAGTAGAAGTTATTCTTGTTTTTGAAGTCAATATGCAAGCCGCGATAACCTTCTTTATCGCGTAAATACCAGTTTTTTAGACCCAATTCTTCTTGCCAGTCATCGAGCAAATCCATAACGGATTTTATTTCATCAGCGGTCAGAATAATGCGGACACCAAAAATATCATTGAGCCA
>CAIMDR010000608.1 GCA_903839795.1 uncultured Methylococcaceae bacterium
GCCTTTGGCAGTGAAGTTTTCTTTAATTTCTTCATTTTTTAAGAAGTAAATCCATTCATCCAGCGTGTCTTTGGCGATGTCGTTAAAGCGGTTTATTTTGATCAGGTAATATTCAGGGTAAAGAGATTCCACGCTGTCTTTTTTAAAAAGCTGCTTTTGTTTGGCGTTGAGTTCCAGCAAATCATGATTATGAAGGCCAACAAAGCGGGTAGTGCCTTTGTAGATATAATCAGTGCCACTGCCCAGATCAAAATAGAGGATGTTGATTGAAATAACTTTGGTGATGCCTGAGTAGGCCTTATTTTCTTCCAAGTGCTCTATGGCTGTTTTTGAAACCCCATAAAATATGCGCTGTAAGTAGTCATATTCCCGATCATATTGTATTTCGATGATGATTATTTCTTGTTTGCTGTTGCGTACCTTTAGATCAACCCGGTTAAATTTGTCGAGTTTATAGTCTTTATTGCTTTCACTTTCCAATACATCCAGGATGGTGATGTCTTCTTTAAGCAGTTCACTTAAAAAGCCTTCGAGGATGCCAAAGTTGGCTTTACTGCGCAATAGGCGTTTTATGGCCCAGTCGAAGGTGATTAGCTTTCTTTTTTTAGTCATTTTTAAGCTCTGTTATTCGTACAAAATCAAAAAGCCAAACAGGAGGGCTAAGCTTTTTATGACGCGATTATAACACCGAAAAGATAAATTTATTAATAGGCTGGAGTGGAAAAGCGTAGCCTACCTTTGGCGATGCTAGAAATTGCAAATCAATCGAGTCTGACTTTTTAATGTAATAATAAAAGACCTGACCCCAAATTTACTAGGCAATATTACGACCAAACAGTATGATTGAACGTCAGTAGTTTTCCAAGTTTGGTTCTATTTCGTAGAATTTAGACATTAACCGATAAAACACTTTTGCTGGTTTTTAAACTGGAGCTTGGGAACCAGTGAATTCCGCCCATTCGAAACCAGAGTCATTGTAATTATTCTTAAAATAAATTATCCTATGTCTGAAGATAATATAAAGTGCTTCGCTTACAAGTGGCTTACCACCGAAGCCTGAATAAGCATAAACTATATTTGAGCCAACGTATCTCGTCTCATCCAATGAGTCCTTAATCCATGTATATGGCCCGTTACCAATATCAGCCATTATGGTAATTGTTTACGTTGGATTTATAGAATTTTGCTCAAAAGTTTTTTCGTTCCAAATGTATGCGTCTTTCTTTCAAAAACCGGCGCTTGGCTACTTCAGTTGCTATCTTATAAAAATCAATCTCAGTCATCATGTAATCTCATAATTAATGCTTAAATCTAGTATGTCCAACTAAATCAAGAAATGTTTCAACCTAGCCTGCTGTTTTCAAAATTGTATATCAGTTTTGATTCGCACCGTAAACGATCATATGCAGTTGCACAGACACTTGCGGAGTGCTTTATTATGCACTTTTATGAAACAAAACAGAGACACTTAACTTGCGGGTAGTAGCACCATTCAAGATTTCATTGCGAACCTTTGCAAAGATAGTGAACCATAGCGTGGTCAACATGCTTGAGGTTCATCTTATCGATTACCTCTAAAGAAATAGGCAAAATCCAGAAACAACTACAATGTCAAAAATAACGGCCCCCCCCCCCAAGGATGCGTAAATGCTGAAGAAATATCTCACAATGCGCGATGCGCCAAAATATAAATGAGCATGATTAATCAATCGTTTGCTTACGATGCGCAAGGAGATACTTCTGACGCAGAACAAGAAAAACAAGAGGCTCATATTTTAAAGCCTAACAGGAAGGTCAAGCCTACTGACATACTCTCATTAAACCATGCAATATGGCTGGGTGATGCTGAGGCTTTTCTTAAAGGCCTGCCACGTGAGCCCATCTTTGATCTTATTGTTACATCTCCCCCATATAACATCGGTAAGGAATACGAAACGCGCACTGCGTTAGATATATATATGGAGTGGCAAGAACGTATTATTAACGAACTCATCCCTCGTCTAAAAAAAGGTGGAAGCCTTTGTTGGCAAGTGGGTAATTTTGTAAATGATAACCAAATTTTTCCTCTCGACATTGAGTTTGCTCCTATCTTCAAACAGCACAAACTCCAGTTAAGAAATAGAATCATCTGGCAATTTGGTCATGGACTTCACACCAGTAAACGCTTCTCTGGCCGTTATGAAGTTGTGCTCTGGTATACCAAGACTGAAACAAAAAAAGATAACTATACGTTTAATTTAGATTCTGTGCGCGTACCTGCCAAGTATCCAGGTAAGAAACATTTCAAGGGGCCTAATATCGGTATGCTATCAGGCAATCCTTTGGGCAAAAATCCAGAAGATGTTTGGGGCATCCCAAACGTCAAGAGTAACCATATTGAAAAAACTGAACATCCTTGTCAATTTCCTGTCGGGCTGATTGAGCGCTTAATTCTTTCTTTATCTAATCCTGGAGACTTGGTTTTTGATCCATTTTCCGGTGTAGCTTCTGCTGGGGTTGCAGCCGCATTGCATAAACGCCGTTTTATCGGCTGTGAAATCAAGGCAGATTACGCGAAAACAGGTATGAAGCGAATTCAAGACGCCTTGGACGGCAAAGCGTTATATCGCCCTCATGATAAGCCCCTGTATGACCATACGCAGAGTAATTTATCCAAGTTGCCCCCAGAGTTTGAAACAGGTGAAGCTCAATGAAGTATGTTTTATATAGTCATTTTGCAGGTGAAAAACAGATGTCAATCGCCATACAAAAAGAAATAAAAGATTCAATTAACTCAATCACAGTAAAACCAGCCAAAGGTGCAGGAAAAAAATTGCGAATGGCATTCCTTTCAAACCTTAAAACAGCAGGCTGGTCGAGTGAGGTTGCTGTTAGTAAGGGAAGTAAAATCACCATTACATCCATGAAAAATGATGTAGGCCTATGTATGCAAACTGGCAATATGGGCCGGATGTATGCCGACTTGATGAAACTCCAAACGATGTATCTAGATAATTCAATTAAGGTTGCAGCTATAGTTGTTCCATCAGCCCCTTTTGCTAAAATCTTAGGCAGTAATATTGCACAGGCAGATCGGCTTGAAAAAGAACTCGAAATATTTAAAAAGGCTTATCATGTTCCCACCATCATCTTCGCTTTGGAATAAATTATGATATCTCTTACTTCCGCCACTTCTCCTAAATCTAGCCGTTTTGGCTGGCCTAAACCAAGCCGCGTTGAAACATTTAAAAAATTGGCGGCCAACCCAACCGGCGCAACAACACGCGTGGTTTTTCAGGGTAAAAATGTAGATTTCCCTATCATCCGTATTCCTATCGATTTGCCAAAATATCGAATGGCCAATGGACGAACAGCATCTTGGCAAGAAGAATATTTAGCAAATAATCCAAATGATAGAAGAGACCTCTTTTCTGGAGACGCCGAGTTGTGGGATGCACAAGAGGCGCAGCATTTGTTGCTATTGAAATTAGCAGATAAGTCCGATTTGCGAAAATATTTTGAAGACATTAGTAAAAAACAAGTTGACCCTATTTTGCTTGATGAACATGGTTTTGTCGTTAATGGCAACCGACGATTAGCCACTTGGCGTGAACTCATTCATCTGGATAACGCAAAATATGCCCATTTTAGTCATATTGATGTTGCAGTATTATCTCATTGTGATGAAAAAGAGATTGACCGACTTGAAGCAACACTTCAAATTGAAAAAGATATTAAGGCTGATTACAGTTGGGATGCCGAAGCCATCATGATGAAAACAAAGCAGAAACTTCATGGCTATTCTCACAAGGATCTGGCAAAACTCTATGGTAAAAAAGAGAGTGAAGTGAAGGAATTGTTTGACATGCTCGCATATGCAGAAGAGTACTTGAAATCACGAAATTTTGCTGGCTTGTGGTCCAAGGTTTCAGGGCAGACCTTTGCTTTTAAAGGAATGGTGTCATCTCGAAACAAAGTAAGTGGGTCAGGTAACCAAGAAGTCTTCAAGCAAGCTGCTTTCACGCTTATTGATAATCCCAGCGATTCTGGCGGGCGCCTTTATCAATCCATCCCCGACATCGTTGAGAATCTTGAACTGATTAAAGAAAAATTAATAGAAAGCTTTCCGGTCAAGCCGACACTACCAACTGTGGATCTTGACGATATATTTGGGGGATATGTTGTTAGCGGCGTCTCATCCCTTGATATACCCTTAGCTCTGGAGATACAAAAACCAGAAAACGTTAATAAGGCACGCGACATTATTATCGAGGTTATTGATAGTCAGAAACAACTTAATAAAGACTCTGAAGCTGCCGATTATCTTCTAAAGTGTTGTGCAAAAGCTCAGTCCTTTTTAATGGCAGCAACTAAAGATGGATTGCGACCAGAATCCGCTTTGAATGGTGTAGATAAGCAGCTTGACCAGATTGATGCTTTGTCAAAAAAAATACGTGAATATATTGAGGAGCAATGCTAAGAATTGACTATCGTGGAACAGACCGACGTGCATTAATTTCATGGGAAGAAGCTGACGAGAAAAGTCAATGGATTGAAGTTTTATGCAGGTTAATCTTCGACCATACAGAAGATGCCACCAAAGAAGATGCTTATCGAATCTCTATACCTTGGTGGAACTTCGCAGCATTACGTAGTCAGTTGCTTCAGATATTCAAAGGCTATAATCTTATACTTGGCAAAAGTTTAATCATTAGCGTTGAGGCTAGTGACTTACTCAAGCAATCTAAGCGAGTCCTTGATGGCTATGAACTTGCTAAAACAGCCTACTCCCTTGACCCAAATCTTTTAAGGGACAAGCTCAAAAGCGTAGGATTTAGTCGAGAACTTTCAGCTGAACAAGCCAGAAATGTGTGTAAAATTGCAGGTCTTACAGCGGCAGCGACATTCTCCGTTCCCGGAGCAGGAAAAACCACTGAAGCATTAGCTTGTTTTTTTTACAAGGCAACTGCGAATGACCAGCTTCTTGTGGTAGCGCCTAAAAATGCTTTTGCAGCCTGGGATGAGCAGATAGGCTATTGCATTCCTAGTATAAATGCCCAGTTTACTCGTCTGCGTGGAGGGCAAGACAAAATTACTAAGGCTCTTGCAATAGACCCACGCTTTCTAATGATTACTTATCAGCAGCTTGCACAAGTTCCCGATCTAATAGCTGCTTACTGTGCTAAACGCAATATCCATGTGTTTCTTGATGAGAGTCATAGAATTAAAAGCGGCACCGGAAAGATAACTGCACGCGCAGCATTGGGACTTGCCCATCTTTCCGTGGGAAAACTTATCATGTCGGGTACCCCTATGCCCCAATCTATTGACGATTTAATCCCGCAATTTTCCTTCCTCTATCCTGAAATACTCGTAACCTCCGAGACTGTTGTTGAGCTTATTCGCCCTATCTATGTGCGAACAAATAAGAAAGAACTGGGACTCCCACCCGTGACTAGAATTAGGGTATCACTGCCCATGGCTCCAATGCAGAACGAGCTTTATAAGCTCATGAAGTTAGAAGTTGCCCGAGAAGCCGCCAATGCCCTAACTATTAAGAATAAGCAAACCTTTCGTGCTTTAGGCCGTTCAGTTGCTCGCTTACTTCAATTTGTTTCCAATCCAGCCCTATTATCCTCTGAAATTGGGGGAGCCAATCCTGATCTTCTATCAGCTGTTCTTGCAGAAGGCGACGGTCCAAAAATAAAATATGTATTGAAGCGAGCTATAGTTTTTCAGATAAATAATTTCCAAGCCGTTTGGCTAGATGAATTAGCCAGCTATAGAAAAATCCTCACGCATTTTCTGCATAACGCAGATGATTTTACTCGCATCCTGCATATAAGATTTAAACGCTGTTACGAC
>CAIMDR010000609.1 GCA_903839795.1 uncultured Methylococcaceae bacterium
ACAATCTTCATATTTAGATAATAAAAACTTGTTGAGTCAATAACTACGGAGCGAATATGCTTGGAAAGGCTGCCAGTTTCATTTTTGAAAGAGGTGTTTCTGCTTTAGCGGACACTGCCGTTGGTGAAAAAAATAGAGTTACCGAGGTATTTCGAAAAATTGCATTATATCCTTGGAAGATCCTTGCTTCCTTCTTCGTTGCCCCGTTTTTGATAGTAAGAATTGCGATCACTGTTGAAAATCCAATAAGAAGGGTGTTTGCTGTTGTGGGTCTACTCCTATCTCTATTGCTGTCGTATATCGCTGCGACACTCCTTGGGTCAATAGTGGGTGCTATATTCATAGCATCACATATAGGAATTATCTCCGGTATTGGCTTCCTGCTCGGAACAACGCTAAGCATCTATTTAAGCGTTATATTTTCTATTGTTGTTTTTAATGCAGTGTCGTTTTTCTTCCTCAAAATAAGTTCCGAAGAAGTTGTTAAGTATCTAAATGAAATATCAACCTAATAAGGTAAATCCACACGAACGGATGCCATACTCTGTTTGTCGTCGGAGATTAGCAAGCAAGTAGCCTTAATCTAACGAAGTGAAATCGAGGATAGTTGAAGTCGCCCAGATCCTCGATTCCGTTTTACTCCATCGAGGCTACCTACTTCGTTAAAAAATGGGAGCAACCATGAGCTTAAATCCTGCCTATCAACCAATAAGCGAAACAGATTACCTGCACGGCGAACTGCTTGCAGAAACCAAACATGAATATATTGATGGTCAAGTCCATGCAATGGCTGGAGCCAGCGAAAATCATAATTTGCTGTCAGTTAATATAGCGACTGAATTAAAGACTCGATTGAAAGGTACGCCCTGTAGAATTTTTATAGCGGATATGAAAGTTAAAGTGGGAGCCAACTTTTTTTATCCCGATGTGATGGTGGTTTGCCAAGAGGATAATGACAACGAGTATTACAAAACAGCGCCTGTTATTATTGTTGAAGTTTTATCCAAATCGACTCGGCGCTTTGACCAGACTGACAAACGTTTGCGTTGTCAAAGAATCCCTAGCTTGGAAGAGTATGTTTTAATCGAACAGGATAAGGGAGAGATTCAGGTTTTTAGCAAAAAAGACCAGTGGCAATCCTTTTATTATTATCTCGGTGACGACATTACTTTTTCTTCATTAGGTGTGACGGTGCGGGTTGAAGATATTTACTATCAAGTCAACAATGAAGATGTGCTGGATTTTTTGCGGGAAAAAAGTGCGTAATTGCGAACCCGACACAAGGTGCTGCATTTTATGCGAATTCTGATTTTTAGTTAGAGGTTTATTTTGGCTTATGAGGTTAGTTTTACCGAAGCGGCTTTGAAAAGCTTGCAACGTTGTTCGCTCAAAGATAAAAAATTGATTATCGGGAATATTGAACAGCTCGCTGTAGATCCGCTTCGCAAAAGCAACGTGAAAAAACTGGTTGATTTTGATGCGGCAGCTTTTAGGATGCGCGTAGGGAATTATCGAATTTTATTTGATCGAGAGGATGACTTGAAAATTATTGATATTATAGACATCCTGCAACGTAAACAGGCATATCAAAAGAGGTAGCTATGTTAGAGCATGTACAAATTATTGAAGAACATGGGCAAGCTAAATTTGCAGTCATCGATTTTGAAGAATACCAGTCAATTAAAGCACTGTTATCAGAACCTGAAAAACTGGCA
>CAIMDR010000610.1 GCA_903839795.1 uncultured Methylococcaceae bacterium
GGATTAGAACAAGGATTAGAACAAGGATTGGAGCAAGGCGAATGGAAGGAAAAAATGAAAATTATAGAAAATGCTGACCGAATCGGTTTGCCCATGCAAACTATTATGCAGCTCACAGGACTTGAAGAGGAAAAAATCAGGTCATTGCTGCCAAAAAAGAGTTAGGTAACTGAGCATAAAAGTGAAAGCCTTGGTTAGCAACAATCTACGCAAATCAATCGAGTTTGATCACATTGCTACGTTTAGTAGAATTGGGTAAAAAATTCGTCACAGTCGAACCAAGACAGGTAGATATATGATAAAAAAACAGGTTAAACATAACTTGGATGCCTTAAGGCAATGCCTGTTACAAATTCCGCAGCTGGAAATGGCTATCTTGATAGGCAGCCAAGCTAGCGGTAAAGCGCATGAAAATAGTGATTGGGATATTGCCATTCGTTGGCATCGTCAGCCCGAAATCAACGTTATTTCAATATTGGCACAAACAGAAACATTACGGCGAACCCTAGCCCGGTTGCTTAAAGTAACTGAAGATAAAGTGGACTTGATTGATTTAACTAACGCACGACTCACCATGCGAGCCGTAGTAGCAGAAGAAGGCATTGTACTTAAAGGCGAAGAGTCACTGGCATGGCATTATTTTTTACAGCGTACCTGGCGCGAACTAGAAGAATTTTACTGGAATCAGTGTTATGCGGCTTGATTTATACCATGCAGAATGTTGCCGTATTGCCGATGAGCAAAGTGCGTTGTTACAAGAAGCCAGGCAAAAAATAATCGCTAGACAATCGCTCAGCAAATTGGAGCAAAACGGTACATTACACGGATTACAAATATTGATTGAGAATGCCATCGGCAAGGCTAAACATTTATTAAAAGCATCGGGAGAGTCAGTGCCTGTTTCTGCCCACGACAGCTTTGCCAGTCTGCATACTAAAAAAAAGATAACCGATGTGCAACTTCAACAATGGAACGCCGCAATTGGCCTGCGCAACCGTATTGTGCATGAGTATATGAACGTTGATATGGCAGTGGTATTTGCGTTGGTAGAGCAACAAGGCTATCAGTTTATCGTAGATTTTTTACGTCAACCGATCTCAGCACAATAAATTGTTGCCTATCTCCCAAGAGTGTTAAGTGCTTTTAATCGTGCCGGACGCTTTTCGTTCCATAGTATTTAATGTTTAATTTGCGTAGAATGCACATCAAATGATGCTGTATTTGATGTTTTTATGGAGGCTTTATGCGTACTACACTTAATCTTGATGATGAATTACTGGCGCAAGCACAACGATTGAGCGGATTAACCGAGCGCACCCAGTTAGTACGTGAGGCATTGCTGGCCTTAATACAACGCGAAAGTGCAAAGCGCTTAGCACAGTTGGGCGGTAGTCAATTAGAATTGCAAGCTATCCCTCGACGTCAAGACATTGCACCATGATATTGGTGGATACCTCGGTTTGGATAGATCATCTGCGTCGAGGTGATGCCCATCTAATGGCTACCCTGTTGGCTGGACACGTATTAATTCATCCTTGGGTAATAGGAGAGATAGCCTGTGGTACACTGAGAGAGCGTGGACAAGTGCTGGATTTATTACGATCTTTGCCTTTATCCCCCGTCGCACTTGAAGATGAAGTGCTGTTCTTCATAGAGCAATATGCATTAATGGGACGCGGCATTGGTTATGTGGATATACATTTGCTTGCGTCTGCCCAGTTAGCAGGTGCTCGTCTTTGGACGCGAGATAAGCGTCTTGCTGCTGTGGCCAATGAACTGGGTGTGGCTTATATTGAAACTTTGCATTGAAACCAATATTGAACGGCAATAATAATTATGGAATGTACAATAAAATCAATATGATGGGAATGATAAATTTTTCATTTTTCTATTTTTTACCGCAATCATTGCCGATTTGACTAAAAAATGATCAAGATTCA
>CAIMDR010000611.1 GCA_903839795.1 uncultured Methylococcaceae bacterium
AAAAATCACGTTTTATTGCGGGCTTGTTGTTGGCAGTGGTGGTTATGTTGCATAGTGCCTTGGCGTGGTATTTATTAAGCACACCTAAAATGGAACTTAAAAAACCGTTGATTGTTATGGAGGTGGCGATGTTGACAAAACCTCAGCCTGTTTTAAAAGCAGCGGCAAAAGAATCACCGCCCACGCCGCCCGTTAAAAAAGAACCCATAAAACCCAAGGCCGTTGTAAAGCCACCACCGGTAAAAAAACCGGTTGTGGTTAATAAATCGGTACCATCAGTTGATATAAAAGAAATGGTTCCTGAGCCCAAGTTTGAGCCGGTGCCCATGGTTAATCCTGCGCCAACAGTTGTTTCGCCAGCACCCTCAGTGTCATCAAGTCCAAACGCTACTGCTAAAGCGACAACAACAGGGCAGGGGCATGATGACAATAAATCGGTGGTTTCAGGTGTCGTGCCATTGCTTCGTGTGCCGCCCAAATATCCTGCTCGCGCCGCCACTCGGCATATTGAAGGCTGGGTGACCGTAGAATTTACCATTCAAACAGACGGGACAGTGGGTGACGCTGTTGTGGTTAGCGCAGAACCTGAAGGTATTTTTGATGAGGCAGCCCTCACTGCCATTAGCAAGTGGGAGTTTAAAGAAAAAATGGTCAATGGTATTGCGGTAACGCAACGCGCGGTGCAACGTTTACAATTTAAACTTGAACACTAACTTTTAAAAAAATTGATACAAGGAAATCACTTAATGTCCCTACATATGCATATTGCCCCTGAACTCATTATTGACGGAACTCTTTATACCTTACTGATTTTTTCAGTAATCACATGGACACTCATTTTTTTTAAACTCTGGCAGTTTATCAATAACAGCCACTGTAATGAGCGGTTTGAAAGCGCTTTTTGGAGTTTGTCTGATTTGAAGCAAGCCAAAGAGTTGTCTCCTGAATTATCTAAAGGTTCGCAAGCGCGACTGGCGTATCAAGGTTTGACGTGGCTGGAAGAGCATGAGCGTTCGGCCGGAACCCGGCTTAAGCACAGTGGTGATTCGACGGAATTGCTGGAACAAGCTTTGCGCGTACAGTTACAACAAGAACAACATGCCATGGAAGGCGGATTAACGTTGTTGGCCAGTATCGGTAGCACTGCACCTTTTGTCGGGTTGTTTGGCACTGTATTGGGTATTATGCAGGCCATGCACGATATTACTGAAAGCGGTTCAACCAGTTTGGACGTTGTTGCAGGGCCTATTGGTGATGCGTTGGTTGCCACAGCGATTGGTATTGCGGTCGCGGTACCTGCTGTTTTGGCCTATAACTTTTTTCTTCGTCGTGTCAAAGTACAACGTACACGCCTGGAAAATTTTGTTGCCGGTTTTTTAAGCGTGGCGTTAAACACTAAAAACAGTCAGGCATAATCATGGCATTTAAACCGCAATCCGAAGATGAAAGCGCGATGAGCGAAATTAACGTTACACCCTTGGTGGATGTGATGTTGGTGCTGGTGATTATTTTATTGGTTACCGCACCGTTACTGACGCAGTCTGTTCATGTAACGTTACCGAAAACGGTTGAAACAACAGCCAATATCAATGATCAGCCTTTGCAGCTCGGTATTAATGCTCAAGGTGTAATGACGCTTAACAAAAATACAATCGCTGATTTAGCTGCGCTTGAAATCGTTTTAAAAGCTGAATTGGAAAAAAATCCGGACGTGGGCGTGCATTTATACGCCGATCAAAGCGTGGTTTATGCCAAGCTCGCAGAGTTGATGGCAGCCGTTCAACATGCAGGGATAACAAAATTAGCGTTCGTAACGGAAGAGCAGTAAGCATTGGTTGGAGTGAGATGCCTAAGCAACCCGCAATAAATAAGCCCCTAATTTGTAGTCTCCACGTACTTAACTGTGGGCAGTGAGGTGTCCGACACCTTGACAATTTGGAGTGCAAACCTAGGTTTGTACTCCGGCCTTTAGACAACTTGCAATAAATACCCCCCACCTTATCGTTCCCACGCTCCGGCGTCACTG
>CAIMDR010000612.1 GCA_903839795.1 uncultured Methylococcaceae bacterium
GGTCGGTTGAATAGATACATTTTAAAAACTTGAAATTATCCCCGTGCAGATTATTATCAATGGTCACCCAAGCGGTTCGTAATTGATCAACATCCGTATTAATAGCCAGTACCATTTCGTGATTATTAAAGATACGCGACCAAGGAACAACAGACAGAATACGATCGCCGATAAGATGCGGAAAACCGAAAGTCCCTGCCTCGCCACTTTCAGAAATTTCCCGAAGATACTGCCGTCCCCTGCGTAAAGTTAAACACCCCATTCTATTTCTGATTTTGTTAATGTCGGCAATGATCCGGTAAATTTTATGAGCCTCATTAAAAAAATGCAGCCCACTGCTTTGAATGGAGCCAAATTTTCCGCCAAACATGCATTCACGCAAATAACGGTCACTATCCCCCGCACCGTTAAAGGCTTGTTCGGTACCGTAAAACAGACAGGGAATGCCCATAGTCGTCAGATTAAGCGCAACAACCGCAGGCAAATGCGCATAGCCACGGTTTGTGTCACCGCAAAAACGCGCCTTGTTGTTACCTTTACGCACCTGATCATGATCATCGAAAAGTGTGACGATGTGTTTGCCAAACCAGGTATGAGACCCTTTGCCAATCAGTACCGAATTTCTAAACAAACCGAAATAAGCTTGCGGCTCACGGTAACCTTTAGCCAAATATTCCATTTTATCGGGTATGTCATCAATGCCCAGCGCGGCATTAAGTCCGGTGGTTTCCATCATATCAAAGGCAAATTCTCGACCGCCGGTGATTTCACCAATCAGATAAAAATTTTCCTTACCCAAGCTTTGCGCATATTCTTTAATAACCGCCGTAAAATAGCGGGTAGCGCCCGGTTCCATGTGCTTGACAGTATCAATCCGATAACCGTCAATATCGGCAAAGGCGATCCAGAACTTATAAAGTTCACAGAGTGTCGCAAGCGCTGGCGTTGGGCGAAAATTATCAATAATCCGGTTGCCATAACTATCACGGTCATGAGCACCGTGATCAATATCTTTCAGCGACATAAAATCGCCTTCCCGATATTCCGGATCATAATCCCAGCTTGAAATGCGACCTTTGCGGGTAAAAGTCTCTGGATGCTGTAGCTCTGACGGCCAGATGGCTTGATCAGGCCATGCTTCCGGATGAGCGACTGTATCGATTCGTGCAAAGGGAATATCAGGATTGCCGTCGCCATTGCGGTAACCTTTAACCCGATAAGAATTGTTATCCCAACGCGGATCCATAAAATGCCCGCCTTTTCCATCGTCGGTGGAATAGCGATCAGCATCATAAGCGAAAACATCGCCGGCATGATTAAAAATAATATCCAAAATAACGTAGATACCCTGTTTATGGGCGGTATCCACTAAATCCTGCAAATCTTGTCGGGTACCAAAGTGTGGATCGACATCCAGAAAATTCTGTATGGCATAGCCATGATAAGAATGCTCGTCTTTCGGCCGCTGTTTAAATACCGGACTGATCCAGATTGCACCCACTCCAAGACGTTTTAAATAACCTATCTTGCTTTCCAAACCCTTTAAAGTACCGCCTAACCAACGGTTACCCTGTTCGGCCCACTGCCTACGATCCGCTTTATAGGCATCCTTATCAAATTGAAAAAGCGGCGTTGTTCCGGTAGTGACCGGGTTGCCGTTGTTATCAATATAATCCTTTTCATTCTCGTCAGAAAACCGGTCCAGTATTAAAAAATAAAGCACCTGATCTTCCCAAGCGGCTGGTGATTGCGTAAATTGCCGGTTTTGATAAGCCGTCCAATTGATATCCGCAAGCGTTTGTTCGATGTTGGTGTGGGTTTTATTATCTGGATTTTTCATGATTATGCTAACCTTTGTTTATTTATTGCAAAGCTGATTAAATAGACAGTCACTGATTGGTGCCAAAGATTTGAAACGGTTAAAGCATTCCGAAAATTGCACGGACTTTGATTTTGGTTTTTTTATGGGAGTTGGAGTAAAAATTTGCTTCTTACTCCAACTAAAGTGACTCGCGTTATTGTTACAGGCTACTTTGTTAATGCCAACAACCGTCCTATAGTCTTAGCCAAGTTCAACAATATAAGCTTTAAAGCCCGAATTTCTTGGTGTCGATATACTCTTGACTGATCAATGACCACCAATCCACGGCCAGTCCTTTCAATACATAGTCATAAGGTAGCCAACCGTAACCCGCATCGCCCCAACTGGTTCCCCAGGAATTTCTGATTAATAACGCCCCCGTGGTTGTCGTGCCACAATTGGCGTTCTTGATTGCCAGGGTATCGTCATAACCGACCGCCATAATGGCATGTCCACCGGCAACCTTATCCGCTGGGCAAGGGAATGGAATTTTGCCTTTAC
>CAIMDR010000613.1 GCA_903839795.1 uncultured Methylococcaceae bacterium
AATACGCTTGCTATCAACGTGCTGACTGAATCCGTAGTAATGGCTTAGGTCTCCGTAAGAATGGCAAACTTGAGCAAAGGCTTGGTGTAATTTATCTAAGGTGATTTGTTGCTCGGTTTGAGCAGGGATATTTGTATTGTTCATGCGGTGATTCCTTTGTGAAGTGGATAACCGCCATTCAATGCTGCAAAACATTGGGTGGCAGGATAAGTCAGGTTTGCAGTACCGGCAAAGGAACCGGCCAACCTTTTAAGGGGCTGCCTAAAATATCCCGCCATAATAGATAACACTAGGCATAAAACAGCCTGTGTTTTTGGTGGGCATAAAAAAACCGCTATTGATTGCGGCCTTTTATGGCCTTTGCTCGGGCTGCAAATCCCGGCTTCCAAATGTGTTGAAAGCGGGGTAAGAATAGCCGCCATGATGATTAGTGTCAAGTGATTCATTACGCCGCCGCCTTTGACTTTGCCACTATTGCAGATGCTTCCTGATCAATCTCGGTTACGCTTTTAACCCTGCCTTGTCTCAGCCACGTTTCCAGTTCTGACCTATCAAAGTACAGCATTTTTCCACGCGGTTTATAGTGGGGTATCTCTTGAGTTGATGTGAGCTTATACAGGTAACTTGTAGTAAGGCCGGTAAACGCGGCGGCTTCTTCAAGGTTTAAGGTTTGTTTATTGGATAAAACAGCGCGGGTAAGAATATCTAAGCTGTCTATGACGGTTTGAAGGGTTACAATTGGGTTTGCCATTATTTTTCCTTTCGGATGTTTGATAATGGCTATATTTTGCGCAGGCTTTTTAAATCTTAATAGGTGTAATGGTTATAGGTATTACAGCATAAATGCCTGTAGGTATTAACTTACAAGCCTTGCTGTGTAACGGTTTAAATGGGTGTAGGTATTTATTAAATAAATTTACTTAATCGTCGTTTCTGCGTCCTTTTGCCGCCCAAGTCGGTCTTATTATTACCGCTCCTTGCTGAGCTGATATTGCTGAAAGACCTTTTTTAAATAACCAGTCTGATACAGTTTTATTTAATGGATGTGTATCTTTCTCTTCTTTACTGGCATTAGCCCAAAATTTCTCGCTTGCTTGGTTAAGTATTTCTAATTGATATGATTGGTTTGGGTTATTACGATCTGTTTCTTGTGCTTCAATAATTTTATAGTTTTCTTGATTTAATAGACCTTCAAAATAATTATAAACGTCCTCTGTAATAACTGACGTTTCATGTGTTACCGAACTTTTAACAAGTGGCGTATCAAGCGCAACTGTTTTAATTGATCCAGATAAAACCGCTCTTATTAAACCACTGACTATTGATGAAAATGCAGCTGGATAAAAAGTTCCACCTCCATTCAAAAAATCATTTATTTTTTCAGGGTGCGCACCTAAAGATAACGATGCAGCTTCATAAATAGTTACAGATTTAAAAGAGTTCCAATCTTGATAAAACTGACCACCATTGCCATCTGCTGGGAACGCCCCTTCCCACGCCCCCCCACCGTCACGGTCATCTATTTCAGGTACTGTAGGGAATTTATACTTTGACAAGGCAACACTCCATTAAGGTGCAATTCATTACGAAGGAATAACCGGAAATTGGGTAATGAGACCAACTTGTAAGCCGCTAAGCCTATCCGGTTAAGGTGATTATATCAGATGTGGTATTTTTAGCCGTTAGGTAAATTTTCCAAGTTAAGCCAATATTTTTTATGTTGTTTTTCTGTCGGTTATTAATTGCTTATCAAGCGTTATTAATTGCAGGTTGTAGGCTGAAGCGGTCGAAACAATAACAGCATCCGGTAGTTTTAATCGACGTTTACGCCTTAGTCGTATGGTCTCATCTTCAATAGCTGTAGTCAGTGTTAAGTGTGTCATTCCTGATAATAGCGTGCTGATTTCCTGATATTCATGCTCGGTAATGTCAGGAAACCCAAGTAACTCTATTCGAGTGATAGCACTAAAAGCACAGACAGATAGATTCATGCCACGAGTAAGACTTACCGCTTGCTCGTTACCCTTAAGCACGCCAATAATGATATTTGTATCGAGTAAATACTTAATCCCATTCATTACGCATGGCCTTTTGAATATCTAACGGGCTTTCAGTAAAAGAAGGTGAACCGGCCAATATTCCGGCAAAATCGCTTAATTGCCCGCTATGCCTTCTTAATTCTTCACTATGTTTTTTTATGAGTAGCTCAATAAGCTCTGTACTTGAAACATGCTCTCGTTGCGCCAATTGGCTCAAATTACTGGCGGCCTCGTCACTGATCTGTAATGTTTGCATGATTAATACTCGCTGTTAGATTAATAATTATTGTACTTCACCTATAACCCAATATCAGGGATTTTATGCACAGCGTCCTTTCTGACACTGTCGATAATATCGGCATAAACTTGAGTGGTTTTAACCTCGCTATGTCCCAGCAAGCGGCTAACCGTGTAAATGTCCACGCCATTACATAACAAGCTAACTGCAAAAGTATGACGGCCTGCATGAAAAGTAACGTGCTTGGTGATACCTGCCGCCATTGTCCAGCGTAACAGCTCGGTGTTGAAATAAGCAGAATACTTCAAACATTGAAAGACGCGGCCTTGTTTTTCGGTGGTATCTATCAGGTTATAGGCTTGGGGGGTAATGTCCAGGTATTGCAGGTTTCCGGTTTTCTTCTGGTTAAAGGTGATTCTGTGCGTACCTTCAAGCTGACTGATCTCTGACCAATCCAGTTTATTTATATCGCTCCAACGCAGGCCGGTTAAGCAGGAAAACAGGAAGGCATTTTTTAAAATACTGTATCGACAATCGGTTTTAACCAACGCCCGTACTTCTTCAATCGTTAAAAAACAGCGTTCGGATGTAACCGCCTTAATGCCTGTTACTTCTTTTAGCGGGTTACGCTCAATAATGCCTTTATCGTAAGCGGCATTGATGGTGGCTCTTACCTTGTTGAAATAAGTTGATGCTGTGCTGCTACTGATCAAGTTGCCGCTTTTTGTTTTGGCTTTCGTGTTGAAAAAATCCCTTACGCCATTAAGCCAATCTACCGTAATCTGATTAAACGTTAAGCCTTCGTCTATGTGGTGGCGTTTTAATTGAATCAAACAGGCTTCCCAAGTCCCATAATTTTTAGAACTCTCATTGGTTTTTTTGGTGTCCATTATCTGTTTAAAGAAGCCGTAAAAGTTTACGCTTGCCTTGTTGGTATCGGTGAACCCATGCTGACCGCTTGCGGCTTCGGCAATCCGTTTTGATTTGATCTGCTCAACTAACTGCAAAGTTTCTTTGTTGTGCTGTTTTTCCAGCTTGGTGCCGGGCTTAGGGTGCAGGTATAAGCCTAGTTGTTCACGCTTGCGGTCATGCTTGGTTTTGCCGTTTTCGTCTGTCTTGCTCCCATACCAATACACGAGGCGAATAGTTTGTTTATTGCCTGCCTTGTTGGTTATCTTTTCAATGGTAATCTTCATTTTTTACCCTTCTTACCCTTTTAAAAGCATGAAAGGTCATTATAGGGTAAGAAAAGGTAAAGTAAAGGCAATAATGAGAAAACAAAAAAGGGGTTGTATCGCTACGCACCTTTATTTTATTGACTTTGTTAGTATGTTGTTTTCGGTTGTTTTACCGCTTTACTTTCCAATACAAAAGCTGGAAAATATTTTCCCCAGCAAATCATCAGAAGTTACCGTTCCGGTAATTTCTGCAAGACTCATTTGTGCCTGTCTTAAATCTTCTGCCACCAACTCGCCTGCCTGGCTGACTTGTAATTGGTTTAAAGCACTTTCTACAAATTGATAGCCTGCTCTTATGGCTTCTATGTGACGTCTTCTGGCAATAAAAACGTTGTCGGTGGCTTCATTAAAACCGACACTTTGTTTAAGATGTTGTTTTAACAAGTCCATGCCTGCTCCGGTTTTAATGGAGAGGTAACAA
>CAIMDR010000614.1 GCA_903839795.1 uncultured Methylococcaceae bacterium
CCAACTAAAAATCAACATATTCTCGGTGGGGCTTGCACTCATTCACAGATTAAGCGCGTTATAATCTGCAAATGAGTGGTAATTGTTACAAAATTTTTTTATGTATTTCTATGACCACTTACAATTCAAATTCAGACGGATTAATACCTAATTCTTTGGCTATTTTGATGGCTATCTTTTTTTCATCGTTATCAAAAAGACCATCGGACGAAGCAATGGCAATAATCATTCGAACCAGCAAGCGCGAGGCTTCGATGTTGGATTTCATTTTGCCTATTGCTTGATAAGCTTTGGCTTCACCGATGTCTTTATCAAATTCCAATTGACCAACAAAATCCTGGAACGCTTTAATAACATCACTGGTGGTAAAAATCGACAGCGCATCATTGCTTTCGATGAACTTGATCATTTTTTGTTTTTCTTCAGAACTGATGCTGCCATCAGCCATGGCAATCAGAGCGGAACCCGCCATCGCTGCATTTAAAAAATCCTTGTTTTTATATTTCAAGGCCTCTGTTTTTAATTCATTGGCTTTGGACTTAAGTTGGCTAAGAAAACTATCGAAACTCATGTGTACTCTCCTGGTTTTAGGTATGGGTGTTTTAAATTTTATTGGTTATTATTGGTAACTACTCAGTGGCTATTGGCTAAGGATCGTGCATGAAATAACTTAACCATTTATATCCCCTCACCCCAGCCCTCTCCCAGAGGGAGAGGGAGCAAGATGCCTAAGTTATTTCATGCGCATTCCTAAGCTTATAGAACACGGATGACACTGATTATACGGATTTCATAAGATTAAGAAACGCCCCTTATCCGTGTCTATCCGTCAAATCCGTTTCATCTGTGTTCTATTTTTTAACGGCTAAGTAATTACTGTCATTTTAACATTTTTAAATCTTTAAACAGACAACTCAGCGTATTCTTTCAATAACAAGGCATCTTTAACGCCATAACACTGTTGTCGATTGATAATATCGGTTGCCCAATTTTGATGGGTTGCCACTTCACACATGGCATCGTGCATTCTAAAAACCGCCGGCGCTTCTGTGTCGATTAAACTCAGCGCCATCTCGTAATCTTCAATATCAACTGCGTAGGCGGCTTCAATGGTGGGTACTTGCACAGGATGGATGGCGGTTTTACCCAGCAAACCATACGCCAAATCCAGCTGCATTTCTTTTTGTAACGTAGTCGAATCATCCAGATATTCAAACACCGGGGCGGACAGTGAAAAGCCATAAGGCTTAAAAACAGTCACCAGCTGTGAGATCACATTACCCAGCGGCGTTTCATAAAGCGTAAAAGAGCGGGGCCGACGAATACCTAAAAGATTCATCAGGTCATTGCCGCCAATTCTAAGCATCAACACGCGCTTTGCAATATCATCCTGTAACAAACCCTGGCGTAATGCCGTCATGGCATTAACATCAAAAACCTCTTTGGTTTCAAGCGTGGGCATCACCTTAAAAGTCGTGCCCTGCAATTGATCAAAATACGCATGAAACACGGCTTCGGTAAACTTTGGCAGTACAAAGCCATCCACTTTTTCAATGTCGGGAAGCTCCAATAAACGCGCCAAAATTTCCGGATTTCTGGCGCGAATAAACCTGAACCGAGTTGAAGACTCTCTAAAGCCTTGCAAGCATAAGCCGATGTGGCGCACACAACTATCCACCTCAGACTTTGATATCGCATCCTCCGTACAAAAAATCATTGAGCGCAACATGGAATATTTTTCGCCATTGGCGATTTCCATAATGTCGCGGCGATTTCCCGGCATATAAAGCGGTGCCCCTAACATCCACGGTGAAAACGGCTTTATCGGTTGTCTCATAATTCAAACTCTTTAATTAACGCGACTGCACGGTAC
>CAIMDR010000615.1 GCA_903839795.1 uncultured Methylococcaceae bacterium
CCATGCCCGCGATATTTTGACTGCAATGCTTAGTTTTTTTAACTTCTTCATCGCGGGCATGGCCCGCTCCTACAATGCTTAACTGTGGGTAGCTAATGATTAGGCAGTATAATTATGCCAAAGCCAAAGTAAAATAATCGGTTCAGCTTTTATTCAGCCATTGGATCTCAAGATGAGCAGCATGTTTTTTTACTGCCAAATCAAAGCCAACTTAAACTTTTTTAATCAGGTTATTATCATGAATACTCGCGCTGGCGTTGTATTAAAAGCATTGACGTTAATCGTCGTACTGCTGTTTTCCGGTGTTATCTCTACAAATCAAGTTCACGCTAATCCTGGCGCCCATGTTGATATCAGTATTTTTCAGGAGGCCCTGGCACCTTACGGAAACTGGGTTAATCACCGAACTTACGGGCAGGTATGGTCTCCACGTAATGTGGCAAGGGACTGGCGCCCCTACACCGATGGATATTGGGCGCATACGGATGATTACGGCTGGCTTTGGGTTTCTTATGAGCCTTGGGGTTGGGCGCCTTTTCATTATGGACGGTGGGCTTGGGATAACTGGTATGGCTGGGTTTGGGTGCCAGGACTAACCTGGGCACCGGCTTGGGTATTTTGGCGTTCGGGTGGTGGTTATGCGGCCTGGACACCGATGCCGCCTAATGTTGTGTGGCAACCCGGCGTCGGTCTGAACATCAGTTATTTTAATTATGACCGTGATATAAGGTGGGATTCTTGGGTGGCCGTACACGATCATGATCTGCCCAACAGGCATATTAACCAGCATATAAATCCGCCTGGCCAGAATCGGCAGATTATTAATGTAACCAACTATAACAATAATATAACCTTGATTAACAACACGATTGTTAATCAAGGCGTGCCGGTAAAACAAATCGAAGAAGTCACTCGAAGACCGCTAGAATCTGTCGTGCCAAAAGTACACGACCGGCTGGATATCAATACCGCTGAACTTCATGAAGGGCAGCCTGACATTATCCGGTTGCCAATGGCTGCGCCTACGCCTGATGAAATGCATCATAATGAGGAACTGGCAAGGCGACTGGATGGAAAAAATCCGGATGGCACCCGAACCGAGTTGCCTTTAGCTAATTCAGGGCAAGCTGGTGAGCACGAACCGAGAGTGCCGGGACGTCTGTTTGGAGAGCCTGCGCCTGTTCAAGCGCCTTATGCAACACCGGAACGGCCCAGTCAGATATTGGTTGAGCACGCAGGACAAGCGTTGCCGGAACCTATAATGCCTAAAACACCTTTGCTGAGTCTTGATCCTGATATGCAAAATAAGGCACTTAACGTTGGCAGTCATCAAGAAACGCTGGTCTCTCCTCAACAAACAGCTCCGCAATCTTCTGTTACCCTGCAACCGATAGCGCCAGTTCCAGCGCAAATTGACGGTGCTTCTGCGCCAATATCGTTAACAGGGCAACCACCTGTTTTGACTGATACGCCTGTTAAACCGCTTTTACAAAATGAGCAGCAACCTTCGGAGCTGGTTAAGCAATCTGATGGTCTGCCACTTCAAGTGCCGGTAGTGGATCAAGCGCCTGTTTCAATACCGGTAACAGGGCAACCACCTGTTTTGACTGATGCGCCTGCCCAGCCATTTTTACAAAATGAGCCGCAACCTTCAGGAGCCGTTAAACAATTTGATAATTCGCCATCTCAAGCTCCGGCAGTCGATCAACAGCAGATGGAGAGCTTACAGCGCCAACAGAAAATAGACCAGTTGCAACAAGAGCTGGCTCGCAGTCAAAATAAACAGCAACAACAAGAAACAGGTACGCCGCCCCAACAGGTTGAACGTCCGCTAGAATCCGTGCAGCAAATGCAGCAACAGGAAGCAGCGCGTCAGCAACCAATCCAAAATCAACAGCAAATAGACACGCAGCCTCAACAGATTGAGCGTCCGGTAGAACCCGTGCAGCAAATCCAAAATCAACAACAAATAGACCAGCAATCGCAACAGGTCGAACGTGCGCAACAAGAAGCTCAGCAAATGCAGCAACAGGAAGCCGCGCGTCAGCAGCAAATCCAAAATCAACAACAAATAGACCAGCAATCGCAACAGGCCGAACGTGCGCAACAAGAAGCGCAGCAAATGCATCAACAGGAAGCCGCGCGTCAGCAGCAAATCCAAAATCAACAACAAGTAGACCAACAATCGCAACAGGTCGAACGTGCGCAACAGGAAGCCATGCGTCAGCAACAACAGCAACAGCAACAACCGGAAATTCAGCGAAAACAGACTGAACGACCCAAGGAAGAATTACAACAAATACCGCAGCAACAAATTGTAACGCCCCAGTAAAAAAAGAATCGTTATTGTGAGTAGCCGACTTCGTGGGAGCGACGCCTACGTCGCGACTAACGTTTCTAATCGCGACGTAGGGGCGATCCTACAATAAATCTACCCATTTAAAACGGAATAATTTTATAGATACCATCCCTTCAAGGGATGTTATCTATCCTTGCTTAAGTTGGTAGTCGATAGGCTAATTAACCCGAGAGGGGGATAATATTTTTGGTTTTTCCTGAATCTGGAATAAATTATACGAATACCAAAATCAGTGACTGAGGCGCTGGTTAAATATAATGCTATAGTACGCAATTATCTTTAGTTGGGGAGTAACGGCGATGGCTGAAAGTAATAATGAAAAACATAAAATAGTGATTGTTGGTGGTGGAGCCGCAGGGCTTGAATTAGCCACTGGTTTAGGCCAAAAGTTAGGCAAAAAAGGGGTTGCCGAAGTGACTTTGATTGATGCCGCATCGACTCATATCTGGAAACCGTTATTACACGAAGTGGCGGCAGGTACGTTGGATGAATCCGAACAGGTTGAATATCTGCCACAAGGGTATCGCAATAATTTCCATTTCAGATTAGGTAAAATGGAAAACCTGGATAGAAATAAAAAGGAAATTTATGTCAGTCCCACGTTAAGCAGCAGCGGTGAAGAGCTGATTCCCGGACGTACTTTTAGTTACGATACCTTGGTTATGTCTGTAGGTAGTGTTAGCAATACCTTTAATATCAAAGGGGTCGCAGAACATTGCCTGTTTTTGGATACCACCTCACAAGCTTTTAAATTTCAAAAGCAATTGTTTGAATCCTATTTAAAAAGTTATATTGGCAAAGAAAGCGCTCATGTTAAACCCTTGTCTATTGCTATTGTCGGAGCAGGGGCGACGGGTGTTGAGTTAGCGGCACAATTGCACGAAGTAACCAATGTATTGTCGATTTATGGCTTAAACGAGAAGAGCACGGTAAAGCTGACGATTATTGAGGCGGCAACGCAATTATTACCTGCTTTGCCGGTTAAGTTAGCGACTGCCACGCAACAGCAACTGGTTAGTTTGGGTGTTGATCTTAAAATGGGCAGGCGCGTCACCGAAATTACCAAAGAAGGCATCACCACTCATGATGGTGAATTTATTGAAGCCGATTTAAAAGTGTGGGCGGCCGGTATTAAAGCGCCTGATTGGATGAAAAATCTGGATGGGTTGGAAACCAATCACATCAACCAGTTGGTAGTCGACAGCACCTTAAAAACCAATGACGATAACATTTTTGCAATGGGCGATTGCGCAGCCTGTGTGTGGGAAGGACATAAGGGCAACGTGCCGCCCAGAGCGCAAGCCGCGCATCAACAGGCCTCCACGTTATGTAAATCGATTATTAATCGTTTAAATAACAGTAATCTCGTTAATTTCGTTTATTATGATTACGGATCACTGGTTTCCTTGGGAAAATACACCACGGTTGGTAATTTGATGGGCAATTTGATGGGCACTGTGAGTATCGGTGGCTTTATTGCCAAAGTGGTTTATCTGTCCCTATATAAAATGCATCAGGTGGCTATCCATGGTTATTTTAGAACGGCCATGTTAACGCTTTCCAATGTTTTTAGGCGCAGTGTTTATGCCAAAATAAAAATGCACTAGTACCATCGCAGGATTTGACAGGTCAGGCTTTAAAAACCTGACGTAGTTATTCACCTCCCCCTTTGAAAGGGGGATTGAGGGGGATTTATCTAATAAAATCTCCCCTAACCCCTCTTTTTCAAAGAGGGGGACTGAATGATTACAACCTGACCTGTCTGGCGAGAATTTTTTAAACCTCAATAAGATTAAGAAAATGTTTGAAATAGAATACGAGTTTGGCGAAGAAGATTTAATTCATTTTAATGAAATACAGTTCATGAGAAATGACGAGATACAACACAACATCAAGAAAAATCGTTGGATAGTGCCAGGTATCATGGGGCTTATCGGTGGCTTTTATTATTTTTATTATGGTGATATGAAATCATCGGGTTACATTCTTGGCATGGCAGTTTTGTGGGCGGTGTTATCCCCCAAAATTATGATGCTGGATTTACGACGACAAATCCTTAAAAACTATACCGCTAAAGAAAAAATTAATTTATTCGGTACTTATACGTTAAGCATAGATCCTGCTAATCCCAATTATCTGCTGGAGAAATCACCCAGCGGTAAAAATAAAATGGCGTGGGCCGATTTGGTACGGGTGGAATACGGCAAGCGTTATGTTTATATCTATATTGATTTAAGCACCGCGCTGGTTATTCCGGTCGACAAGGTAAAAAAAGGTAACCTGGAAGAGTTTGCAGAGCAGGCAGAAAAGATGATTGAACGATTTGCTTAGATACTTTTTAGGGTGGGCAGTGGCTTTATTGCCCCATACACATCAACTTAAAGATATTACAGACCACGAAGACACGAAGTTCACGAAGAAAAACCAAAGAAAAATCTTCGTGTTCTTCGTGTCTTCGTGGTGAAATGTCTTAACTTGATGTCTATGGCCCTTGTGCAATATGTCTCTACAGGGAATTAACAATATCTTCTATTAACTGCGGGCCACGATAAATCATGCCGCTGTAAATTTGTACCAAGCTTGCGCCGGCCTGTAATTTTTCCTGAGCATCTTCGGCGCTTAAAATACCGCCTGCCGCAATAATCGCGATTTTTCCCAGGCATTCAGCCGCCAAGCCACGCACAACATGAGTGGCTTGGTCTTTAACGGGCGCACCGCTTAAGCCACCGGCTTCCTGGGCAAGCGGATGACCGGCAATTTTATCTCTGGCGATAGTAGTATTAGTGGCAATGACACCGTCTATTTCAAATTCCAGTAATAATCCGGCAATATGGGTAATTTCATCATCCGTTAGATCGGGGGCAATTTTTACGGCTAAAGGGACATAGTTGCCGTGCTCTTGTTGCAGCTTAAGTTGCTCTTCTTTTAACGTGGCAATCAGGGCTTTTATTTCTTCGCCTTGCTGTAACTGACGTAGATTTTTGGTGTTGGGTGAAGAAATATTAATGGTAATGTAACTGGCAGACGTATAAGCCTTGCGTAAGCCGATTAAATAATCGTCTACTGCATTTTCAATCGGTGTGTCGAAATTTTTTCCGATATTGATACCTATAATGCCTGGGCAACGGCATTGTTTTACCTGCTTAAGTAAGTGGTCGATGCCTAAGTTATTAAAGCCCATGCGATTAATAATCGCCTGATGTTCAGGCAGTCTAAACAAACGCGGCTTGGGATTGCCCGGTTGCGGGCGGGGTGTCACCGTACCTATTTCAATAAAACCAAAACCTAATGCCGTCAGTGCCGCAATATAATCACCGTTTTTATCCATACCGGCAGCAAGACCGACAGGGTTTTTAAACGTTAAGCCCATCACCTTGACGGGTTTATCTTTAATAACCGGATAAATTAATTTCCCGACACGGGAAACATGCGCAACATTTAACAGCTTAAGCGTAACCTCATGGGCTGTTTCAGGATCAAG
>CAIMDR010000616.1 GCA_903839795.1 uncultured Methylococcaceae bacterium
AAAGCAGCTTCATTAAGCCGGACACCGTTCGTCGTACCGCGATAACATCACGCTGGTTTAGATTATTGCCCAATTTAAAATAACGGTCGATGGCATCGGCAAAGCTGCGTTTACGCATCTCCCGCATGTATTCGGCCAAGTAATCGGTAATAAGGCCGAAGCGGTCGGTAAAAAATTCCGGACGCATTTTAGGAATTTCCCACCCTGGAATATAGGCATGAAAACGGTCGAAAAACGCGGTATCGATCATGGCTTCCGGAAAAGGTGCCAGCAAGTGACTGGTCTTTACCAGTGTTTCAATGCTGTGGTTGATGTTGCCAATAAAAACCATCGAGGCCTTGCCTTCAATGGAATCACGGCCACGCGAAAAGGAACCGGAAGCCATATAATCTTTCATGATTTGTATGCCGTCTTTATCCTTAAAGTTCATGCCGGCCACTTCATCAAACGCGACCACATCCCATAGTCCCACCAAGCCGATTTGTCGGCTCGACATATTGTAGAAGAGGTTGGCGACCGTCGTTTGTCCACCGGATACCAATAAGCTGTTGGGAGAGCATTCTTTATAAACATGACTCTTGCCCGTTCCACGAGGACCAAGCTCACAGACGTTGTAGTTATTTTCTACGAAAGGAATCATTCTGGCGATTAAATGCCATTTAACCCTGAGCGTTAGATTAGTCGGTTCCATACCCACCGAACGAAGCAGTACGTCCATCCATTGGTCAACTGTAAACTGTTTTCTGGCTTCGAAAATCTCTTCCATATCCATTGATGGCATCTGGATCGGCTTGAGCGTTTGGATTGAAAAAGGAGAGGTTTTCTGGCCTTCTTCGTAAAAATATTGAGCAGTGATAATGCACCAGATGCCTCCGGTTAACAGCTTTTCATTCTCCTTAACGATATTGGTGGGCACCAAAGCATCTTTAATGCCTAAATTAGACAGCATCGCTTCATAGACATCTTTCTTCTGATTTAGCCTAACGCTGACCTTATCAATAATCCGATAATTGCCCCGCTCACGGATCAGCGACTTTATCTTTTCGGCTTCATCAGGACGCACATAATTTTCAGTCAGTATGCGCTTAACATTCTCCATGCCGACACTGACCACTTCATCGTCATCGGAAGCGCAATACATCCCTAACAGGTATTCAAGCACATAAACAGGAACATTAGCGCCTTCTTTTAATTGCTTGGTCAGGTCTTTTCGAACCACTCGACCTCTGAAATACTTATTCAGCAAGCCATCAAGATCCTCACTGCGCAGCTCGCTTATTTCAGCGCCAAGATTTATGTCTGCCTCAACACTATCATTCATGTCATCGTTCATTTAAAAAAAGTCATCCTGAATTGCCAAGTCAATGGTGACGGCATACTGTTGATAACGGGTCTGAGTTTCACTCTCTTCCAACACCAGCGTGTAGGCGGCATGCCGATCAAACTGGGAGCCAATTAATTTTAACCGCGCCTCGCGGGTACGCTCATCCATGACTTTAGCGCTACTGTCAAAATTCAGCATTTCACGACTGGAAACGATACGACCTTCACTGTCTACAATGTAAACCTCTAATTGTCGCGAGGTAAAGCCCTCACCTACCGGATCAGTCTGGATAAATTTTATCTTATCAATATTGTTAACCAGTTTGATCGGTAGCCTGGATACCACTACACCGACCTTTTGTTTCTCATGCTTGGCCACTTGCTCTTTTTGAAGCTCTTTAATATAGACAACCGGAATACAGATTTCTTGTAGCATGGCACCCCCATGGACAAACTTGGCTCCGCCGACAAAATGGAAGCGTTGTACGCCTTTGGGTACCATGAACTCTGTATCACCCGAAGCACCTGCCGTATTGGCCACTTTACCTTTCCAGTAAACCTCATCTGAGGGCAGATTATCCCCAACGATATAACGTTTCTTGGCTTCAATAGCGCCGTTGGGTTTCATCGA
>CAIMDR010000617.1 GCA_903839795.1 uncultured Methylococcaceae bacterium
AACATATTGTTATTAAAGCATATTAAAAAATGGCGAACAACAGCCCTTTTTGTTAAAAGACTTTTGAGTTACTACTTAAATAACACCCACCAAGTTTCACAATACTACGGTTTAGTTATTACAGTTAATCTGTAAATTTGTGTAATTTATTTATTGCGAGTTACCTTAAAATCACTCAATTGCTCATTAGGCAATTCTTCAGACTTGGGAAAAATGGCATCATTCAACAAATCCGCTTCTATTTGATGACGGTTTCTGATGAAATAGACGATGATTAAATTATACCGCCCCTAAAAGCGTTAATTTTTCGACAATCTTAAGGTATTTTTTAGTAGCCATTGAGTTAGGCAGGGAATCTTGTGCCTCTTATTAACGGGTAAAACTTGGGACTGGCGAGTTAATTAATAGAAGTGCCCATAATGCTCAACTCCCTATAGAAGCTGAAGCAGGCATAAAATATTCCTGGTGCAGTTGCGGCTTCAGTAAAACGATGCCGCTATGTGATCATTCTCATAGAGAATTATCAGATAAAAATCCGTTAAATTTATCGCAGAAGAATCCAAAACACTTTATTTATGTGGCTACTCTGAAACACACACCCCACCTTACTGTAATGGCAGTAACAACTGCAAGGAACTATAATGGCTATCGAAATTGAACACAAATTTTTAATGGCAGGAAATGACTGGCGCGAACATATAACCCACTCCGTTAAATATCGACAAGGATATTTAAGCTCTCAGGCGACCAGCTCCATCAGAGTTAGAATCAGCGATGAGTGTGCATGGCTAAACATAAAAAGTGCGACCGTTGGCACTCACAGGCATGAATATGAATATGAGATACCACTACTGGACGCAAACGAAATCATCAACACGCTTTGCAGGAAACCAATTATAGAAAAAACCCGCCACTTTGTAATTGATGATGGAAATACATGGGAAATAGATGAGTTTTATGGCGAAAATCAGGGTTTGATAATCGCTGAAATTGAGCTAACCGAAATAGGTAAATTTTTTTCAAAGCCACCCTGGATAGGTGAGGAAGTAACCCACGATTTGCGTTATTACAACAACAATCTTGCTGTACATCCTTACTCGGAATGGATTGATAGCTAAATATTTCATAGACCTATTGAAAAAATCAGCATTTTGCTCTATATTTGCCTTATGAAAAAAACAACTTTTGTTGCATTATTACTACTATCACCCCAAAGCTTTGCAGAGAGCCTTAATGATTCCCTGCAACGCATTGAGTCCGAGTGGGCATCTATTTATTACAGTACGCCCAAACAAAAACAGGGGCCTGCCTATTCCGAATTACTGGATAAAACGATTCATCTCTCCAGACAACATCCAAACAACGCAGAACCAATCATTTGGGAAGCTATTGTTAAAGCAACCAATGCCGACCACCAAGATGCTGTCTCTGCACTTGAGTCAATTCATGATGCGCGCGATTTATTACTCAAAGCCATTGAAATTAATCCGCAAGCAATGGACGGTTCAGCTTATGTTACCTTAGGTACGCTCTATTATATGGCACCCAAGTGGCCCATCGGATTTGGCGATGAGGAAACAGCGCAAAAAATGTTACAAACCGCATTAAAAATTAATCCAAACGGCATCGAAAGTAATTACTTTTATGGCGACTTTCTATTATCCAATAATAACTTTAATGAAGCAGAAAAATACTTCAAACGCGCACTAGCTATTCCTGCTCGCGCAGAACAATTTTATGCTGACAATCAACTTAAAGAACAAGCAAGGATAGCTCTAAAAAATACCCATGAGAGCAGAATCAGCGCCACAAAAGGTTTATTTGCCTCTGTATTTAATTCAAATAGTACAGAATAAAATTAAAAGCTATTCTCAACTTTTTGTAATTAAATAATGACTTAATGTTCTATCAGCTACCCCTTTCTGCTAATATAGCATCCTAAAAACACAAACACCTTCCTTTAAACCTTTCTGAGTAATAAATTATGGCTTTTGTAGTCACTGAAAACTGTATTAAATGTAGATTTACTGACTGTGTCGATGTATGTCCTGTTGACTGTTTTCATGAAGGACCTAATTTTTTAGTTATTGACCCAGATGAGTGTATTGATTGCACATTGTGTGAACCAGAATGCCCTGCTAATGCAATTTTTGCAGAAGATGAATTACCTGAAGGACAAGAAATATTTATCAGTTTGAATGCAGAATTAGCCAAGGAATGGCCAGTAATAACTGAAGTAAAATCTCCATTATCTGATGCGGATGAATGGAACGGTAAAGCAGACAAATTAAAGCTGTTGGAGAAATAATAAAATGCTGCATATTCTGGCTCAACCTGAACACCTATTCTGAAACAAGATGAACACTGATTCTGGTTTCAAGTTGAACACTTTTCTGGATTTTCCAGAATCGGTGTTCAGATTGCCAGAATAGGTGTTCAAGTTACCAGAATCCCGCCTAACGAATAAGGTTAGATTGTGCGAGCGAAGCGAGCCACAATCTAACCGATTGTTGGACAAGCCCGGTGGTAGTCGGAAGACAGACTTTAATTATAAGAAAATATCTTTTCGGATTTTGTTGGTTGCGGCGAGGAATCTAAAGCCGCATTTCGTAAGAACAAGCCAAAAGCGTTACTTTGGTAATGCCTTTAGCGGATGGTAGTGATTAAAGGTGGATTATAGCTTTTTTTCGGGCAAGCGGTGCTCTCGGCTTCACAATGCCGATTTAAATTTTGCCCAAATTGACAGATGCCGTTACATAACTGATTGCGCCTCCACTCGGTTAGCCGGATGGAGCAAGCTGCCCGAATGCGGACAGAGCGGGAATCCGCGTTTTCACAATCCGCATAGCACCTCCGCAGCAAGGGCACTTGATCGTAGGTCGTAATGCCCTGACCACGAAAATTTTAATGGGGTTCAAGCGAAGCAATTCCTGAAGCAATGCTAACAGCCGTTTGCTGCTGGCATGCAAAAAGCCAAAGTTACGGGTGCGCCGGAAGCCCTTGGGCAACACATGCTGAAAAATAAGCCACAAGAACTGGGCGCCGGGCAGCGTTCGGGTCAGCATCTTTTTCGTCTTACTGTCTTGGTAGCGAAAGGTGACCAGACCCTCCTTACACGCAATAATATCCTTTTCCTGAATCACGCCTTTGTAAAGATAGCGCCCCAGATAGACTAGCGCTTTGTCGCCGCTGCCGACGGACTTGACATCCACCACCCAGGTTTCGGGATAGCGAGGCGGAAGCGGGATCCCCTCTTGTGTGATGGCGTCAAGCAGTTTAGCGCGAAACACTTTCGCTAAGGCTTTGTGGTTAAACAAATAGTTTTTTTTGTTGTTGCCGGTTTTTGTACGCCACCGCCGTTTATCCGCATCGATAGTTGCCGCAGGCATCACCACATGCACATGGGGATGATAATCCAAGCGGCGCGAATGGGTGTGCAGTACGCTGATGGCACCGGCCTTGCCTTGTAACTGGGGATCGTTTTGCGCGAAGGTTTTGAGGGTCTCCCAGCTACAACGGATCATCAAGTCATAAAGTGTGCGCTGATGTTGCCAAGCCAACGGCCGAAGTTCGGCCGGTAAGGTGAAGGTCAACAAAAAATACTCGGCCGACACTTGTTTTTGAAGTTGTCGTTCCAGCCATTGCTGGCTTTCATGATGCTGGCAATGGGGACAGTTGCGATGACCGCAGGAATGCGGGATAAAAATTTGTTTTTCGCAGCCGTCGCATTGCGCCAACATCACCGGACTTTGCGTGGTACGGCACAGTTTTAGGGCGGTCAACGCTTTGCGCTGGCTGGGCAAAAGCGCGTTCTGATAAGTCGCCAGGAATTCGGCTTCAAAGGTTTGAATGATCGATGAGAGCAGCATCATTTGACGTTCCTCCAGTCAATGGCAAAGCCATTCATCAGCGCATTAATTAACAGGTCGGCCTGCTGATTGGTGGTGTCGGTTAGGTGGGTATATCGGGCTGTGGTCAGGATACTATGATGACCGAGAATTTTCTGGACTTCGAGCAGATCAACGCCCGCTTCGATTAGATGGGTAGCGTAGCTGTGGCGTAGACTGTGCGGGGTAATCTTTTTTTTAGTCCGCAGTCTTGGGCCACTTGGCGCAGCGTCGCCTGCACTCCACCGCGATCCAACGGAGTGGTAGACAAATGCGCCGACTTAAGCCCGCCGTGGCGATTGGGAAACAGTAACACCGGATTGCGATGCACCTGCCAGAAACGGCGCAGGCAGGTTAACGTCGCTATTGGCAACGACACCAAGCGATCTTTGTTGCCCTTGGCATCACGAATATGCACCCGCAGCCGCGTGGCATCAATATCGGCTACCGTCAGGCGCAAACCTTCACCAAGGCGCAGACCCAGGCTATAAAGCGTAAAAAAGAACACCCGGTAACTGAGGGTACGGGTCATCGCGAACAGCCGTCCGGCTTCCGCAACGGTCACAATATCCGGTAAGCGCTGTACCCTTGGCGGCTTGATCAAATTAAGCGCGGGCCAAGGTTTATTGAGGACATAGGCATAGAAGAATTTAAGACCGTACAGATCAAGTTTGACGCTACTCCAAGAATGGGACTCCAGCAAATCGCTGAAATAATCAGTCAACTGGGATTCGGACAGCTCGTTAATTTGGTAATCGAAATACGCACCGACGCGCCGCATGGCGCGGGAATAGGCTTCGATCGTCTTGGGCTGAAGTCCTTTAAGTTTAAGGTGTTTAAGATGCGTTTTATAATTCTGCTTGAAATCTGCTTCGGATGATGATGTCATTACTTTGTAACCTCATTATTTGTTGCTAAACGATCCCTTCTGATTGTGGGGTGAGGTTACATTTTAATAGATTAATCGGTAGTGGGGCTTTTCTCCGCGTTAGCGGCTTCGTCCAACACATTGTTTATCAACCCAGACTATCCTTTTCCGTTTATGTGGAGAAGATATGTCAGCGAAGAGAACAGCAATGCGACAATTAAAAGAAGTACTCAGACTGAGTTATAGCGCCGGATTAAGCATCCGAAAAATCAGTGCCAGCACCAAAATCAGTGTCGGCAGCATCCAAAACATCTTAAAGCTGGCCGCGCAGCTAAATATAACCTGGCCGCTACCGGAGGATTGGGATGACCAAGTTTTAGCTCTGAAGTTTTATCCCCGTTCGGATGCTCAACCGTCAACCAAATTCCAGGAACCGGTTTGGACAGATGTTCATATGGAGCTGAAGAAAAAAGGCCTGACCAAGCAGTTACTCTGGGAGGAGTACACCCAGCAGTACCCGAACCGTTGCTATAGTTACTCGCAGCTCTGTGCCCGCTATGCCGACTGGAGAAAGAAACAAAAGCGTTCCATGCGACAAACCCATCGCGCCGGCGATAAGTTGTTTATCGATTATGCCGGCCCCACCATGCCCGTAATATGTGCTTCATCTGGCGAAATACGTACCGCGCAGATCTTCGTGGCGGTGTTGGGTGCCTCCAATTACACCTTTGCCGAAGCGACCTGGAGCCAAAGCCTGCCGGACTGGTTAGGCAGCCATGTACGGGCCTTTGAATTTTTTGGGGGTACGCCAGTGATGCTGGCGCACACTGTTATGTGCCCCCACACTGCCGAACCCTTGCCAGACGTCACAAACCAAGTAAATTAGGTAACATAATGCTTTGAAGAACGCTCAAAATATATCTCCACTGTCTTTTATTGAATGGAGATTGTCATGCTTGAGCGTTATTTCATCAAACCAGCAACGATTGATCGGATCCGTGCCAATTGGCTGGGATCGCAAATCGAGTGCTATGTCGAATGGCTGGACTCAGAAGGCTATGCCGAACGCAATATATTTCGGCGCATACCGATACTTTGCCAGTTCGGCGATTTCGTCCAACATCAAAGTGTGTCCGATCTTGAATCGGCCATTGCATATTCTGGCTCAACCTGAACACCTATTCTGAAACAAGTTGAACACTGATTCTGGTTTCAAGCTGAACACTTTTTTGGATTTTCCAGAATAGGTGTTCAGATTGCCAGAATCGGTGTTCAAGA
>CAIMDR010000618.1 GCA_903839795.1 uncultured Methylococcaceae bacterium
TTACTCTCCACCCCACCTCACGGTGACGCAGTTACTTTCAACTACAGAGATTTTGGCTTTCTCTGATACGGACTTTCACCGTATTAATAGCACGCCCTTACGGGCGTACGGATTCCGGCGCTCCATGCCGGAATGACGGCTCTATGATTTCTATTACTTAAAGCGTAATATTGCCCATCCCCAGAATTACATAGAAACCATGAATAAACATCCTGTCATACCCGCTTCCGAGGCTTTTAAACTACTTTGCAACACTAATAACCTATCTGTTATTGATGTCAGGTCGCAGGGGGAATATGAAAAGGCGCACTTTGGGAAGACGGTCAATATTCCCATACTTTCAGATTTACATCGTCATGAGGTGGGGCTTACCTATAAAACTGAAGGCTCTGAAGCGGCAAAGGCACTTGGACACCAACTCGTTAGTGGCGCTTACAAAGAACAACTGATTCAGCATTGGTGTGAGTCGATTAAAAGCCCCCCTCAACAACCGGCTTTAATTTTTTGCTGGCGGGGCGGTCTGCGTTCTAAATTAGCCCAAGAGTGGATAGTCCAAAATGGCGGTGAAGTTTTTCGTGTTGATTCCGGTTATAAAGGGTTACGGCATGAGGCGCTTAAAACGCTGGAAAATCCGGCTCCCTTTATTATTGTTTCCGGAATGACGGGCTCCGGAAAAACCCGCTTAATCCATAAGCTTCGAAATTTTGTTGATCTTGAAGGGCTTGCCAAGCATAGAGGCAGTGCTTTTGGAGCACATTTTGGAGAAAGCCAACCTCAACAAGCCACGTTTGAAAACAAGTTGGCCCAAGCACTTTATCAAAGGGCTGATAATTTTGTTCTTGAGGATGAAAGTCCCAATATTGGTCGCTGTCACTTGCCCGACAGCTTTTATGCCCGAATGATTCCAGCGCCAATGGTGATGATAGAAACACCGGTCCGACAGCGAGCACTTGATATTTTTAAAGAATATATTCAAATGCCTTTAGCCAACGGGAGGCCGTTGCGTGAATTGGAACAGAGCTTTGCGCAAAATATAGAACGGATTAGAAATAAGTTGGGCGGACTGGAGTGCGATAAAATTAAAAGTATTCTAAGCCTGGCGTTTAAAACCGAGGCAATGGATGACGATGACATCTTTGCTCATCTCGACTGGATTGAACGCTTGCTCTCACACTACTACGACAAACTATATCAGCATTCGCTGTCGTTAAAGTCACGCAAGACCTTATATCAAGGTTCTTGGCAGGACTGTCTGGATTTTTTAAAGAGTCTGCAACATGGATAAAAACGCAATGCCGGTGATTTCCGATTTGGTTTTACTCGGCGGTGGTCATGCCAATATTCAGGTCTTAAAGATGATGGCCATGAATCCCCTGGGCGGACTTAGAATCACCTTAATATCCGATCAAACCCATTCACCTTACTCCGGTATGATACCGGGTTATTTGGCTGGGTATTATCTTTATGAAGACTGTCATTTTGATTTAAGAAGGCTCTGTGAAGAGTTGGGTATGCGCTTTATCAAGGCCAAAATTATCGGGATAAATCCGCAAGAAAAAAAAATCCGGCTGGAGAATAGGGCAAATATCAGTTACGACTGCGCGTCAATTAATGTGGGTATCGAACCCAGACCCATAGAAAAATTAGCGCAAGAGTCGGCTTTTAAAATTATCCCGCTTAAGCCGATTTCACAATTCATTACGCATTGGGATCAGTTAATAGCTAATCTAAAAGATTATAAAGGCAATGATTCGTTACCGCTGGCGGTTGTTGGTGCCGGTGCTGCCGGTGTTGAAATCTCGATTATCCTGAAAATGTTAATCGATAAAAACCAGTGGAACGCCACGGTGAGTCTTATTCACCGACATGAAACTCTGGTTTCAAAAAAAGATCGTCAAGCCCAAAAACAGCTATTAAAAACGCTTAACGCCTTGAACATAAATCTCTACCAAAATACCGAAGTGCTTGAAGTGCAGAAAAACGGTTTGGTGCTTAAAGGCGCTAATGGATTGGTTCATACTGACGTTTTTTATAGGGCACTGATAGCCACCCAAGCGGCTGCGCCCAAGTGGTTTAAAAATTCAGGACTTCCGGTAAACCAGGATGGTTTTTTAAAGGTGACCGAAAAACTGCTCGTTGAGCATGAAGATTCAATTTTTGCAGCGGGAGATTGCATTCACTTCTCGCCATCGCCGTTGAAAAAAGCAGGTGTTTATGCCGTCAGGCAAGGAATGACGCTTGAGCACAATATACGCGCTTTTTTCACCCGACAAGCCTCGTTAAAAACCTTTCATCCCAAAAAAAATGTACTGTCTTTAATAACGATTGGCGACAAGAAAGCACTGGTTCATCAAGATAGCGCTTCTCTCCTGAGAATGTTGTCGCCTGCGCTGTTATGGATGGTTAAAGACTGGATCGATAAACGTTTTATGGCGCGTTTTCAGGCAGAATCTTTTGCGGTAAATCCCGGGCATTTTAATAAAATCATGCCGGTGCCTAAAAGCACGCTCGTTCCTGAAGATTGGCAAGACAATACCTGCGGCGGCTGTGGCAGTAAACTGGTCGCTTCAACGCTCACTCAAAGCCTAAATAAACTGACAATTCCACCAGACGACTTTGTGTTGCTGGGTGTTAAAGACGGGGAAGACTGTGCGCTGACTCAGGTTTCCGAGAATACCCTGTGCTTGCAAACCATTGATCAATTTCGGTCTTTTATTTCAGATCCTTTTTTACTGGGTCAAATTGCAACCCAGCATGCCTTAAGCGATATCTACGCCATGGGCGGCGTTGCCAAGACAGCGCAAGTCGGTTTAACGCTTTGCGCCGCCAACGAGAAGATTCATGGAGAAGATATTTTTCAAGTGATGTCAGGCGTGCTGGATGTTCTGACTAAAAACTCTACTTCATTGGTTGGGGGCCATACCGGCGAAA
>CAIMDR010000619.1 GCA_903839795.1 uncultured Methylococcaceae bacterium
AGCTCTTCTCTACCCCTATAGGCTACATGGATGTAAAAAATACGACTAAATGTGTATTTATGACGACCAAAAGGCAGTAAATATCAAGGATTGCCATCCATGGCATCTGGATCCCGGCAATCCATGCCGGGATGACGAGTTGTGTAGATACCTATGCCCAAAGGGTGAATAGCTAAATTAATATAACTTACTAATTTATTTCGTGTCTTTCGTGTTTTTCGTGGATAAACTGGGTTTTTAGGTTTATTAAAGTTGACTTGTTCTGTATAGAATTAAGTGGCTTCATTAACGGGTGCTTTTCCTGTCTGCATAGAGTCAGGGCACCCGTTTTGTTTTTTCAGGGGCTTGTTTAGTGATGTCTATCCAAAAAGAATTTGTGCTGCGTTATAACGTGGACGGGCATGTCCGGTTTGAAATACCCGCCCGGATTTGTAATGTTGATGTCGCCAAAGCGGTAACGGATGGAATTTCCGGGATAGACGGTGTATACCGCGTTAATCTTTATCGCAATCAGCAGAAATTATCTATTCGTTTTAATGAGGCTGTTTGTGATTTCAAATCACTGGCTCGGCAATTGTTTGATTTACTGACTGATTTGGACACAAAAGGTGCCTTAAAGCCAGCCCCGGTTTCAACATCAACCCGGTGGAAAGAAAAGGCTAAAGCCCGATTGGATGATTTTAAAGTAACCCGGTGGGCCAAGGAAAAATTTGGCGCTGCAAAAGAGACTGTTCAGGCTGCCAAAGTGATAACCCGACTGGGCATGAAAAAGCCGAACGCTTTTATGGACGATCCGGAAAAAGCCGTCATTTCTTTTTTGAATGATATCTTGGTGCTTTTTCTTATAAAACTGCACTGGAACGATATTACTCAAAAGTGGCTTTTAAAACCCTTCATGTATCGTTATGAGTGGATGGCTCTGTTTTATCTATTCTTTTTGCTGGTTAGGTCACGTAAACAAAAATAGATAGGGGGACGCAAGGCGAAAGACCAAAGGCGAAGGGCGGCTATTTTAACCCTTAGACGTTAGTCTTTTACCTGCCCTTCTCACCTTATCTGATAAGTTATACTTTCATTCGTTACACTCTCTTGCATATTTCCTAAAATTTTCGCTATGGATACACAAGTTGTTGCACCGAAAAATTTTCAACTGGTTCATCAATTAAAAAGGCGCATCAGAATACTGTCGCCAGTCTTAAAAAATGACCAAGAGCGAGGCTATATTTTTGAAATTCTGTTAAAAAAACGACCCGAAATAAAAAATATTCGCTCCGTTTATGCGTTAGGTTCTGTTGTTATTGAGTTTGATTCGACCCGCTTACCCAAAAAGAATTTACTGATTTTGCTGGATGCTGTGCTGGGTAATATTGCCCGGAAAAAGTCTGATCAGAACCAGCAACAAAAGAAAGTCTTTGAGGGAACGGTGCACGAAGTTGATCTTGCCGTTGAGGGCATGACTTGTGCCTCTTGTGCCTTATTAATCGAAATGGTGTTAAAACGCGATCCCCGAATCAAGCAGGCCAGTGTCAATTTTGGCACCTCAACCCTGACGGTTTATGGCCAGCTGGGTAGGGATGATGTTAGCGCCAAGGTTGCAACCCTGGGTTATAAAACCTACGCGATGGATACCTTATCCCAACGCAAAAACCTGATTGAAAAAGAACAGCAGCGGATTGTTATGGCTAAACGCCGTTTTATCTGGTCGGGATTGTTAAGTTTGCCGGTTGTCATCGTTGGGATGACTATGCCGACCACGCGCTGGTTACACTGGTTGCAGTTTGCACTCACCACGCCCGTGGTGTTTTGGTCGGGCGGAACCTTTTTTACAAAAGCATGGCGGTTGGCAAAACAGCGCACTGCCAATATGGATACTTTAATTGCCCGGGGGGTCGGTTCTGCTTACGGTTACAGCCTGCCGGCCTTATTTCGACGTAACGGGCATATCTACTTTGAGGCCGGTGCGGCCATTATCACCTTTGTATTGCTGGGGCGCTTCTTGGAAGAGCG
>CAIMDR010000620.1 GCA_903839795.1 uncultured Methylococcaceae bacterium
GCACCCGCTGTTGCCGTTGCTTGGCTGTCTAGAGAATTCATGGCGACTGATGACACCTTTTAAGCTGTTTTCTGATGAATATGCCTGATAACTTTATTGAGACTGTTAGTTCTGAAAAGGAAGAGGCTAAACCCAAACCTAAGCGAAAACCAAGGCAAAAGAACGTGGTTGCTGCTATTAGTCCAGACGCCCCCTTCCCTCCGAAGCCAGTTCGACCTCGGAAATCAACCAAAAAAAAGCCGTCGGTACTACCGGTTGTCAGTATTAAGCACCGGGTTCTATCGAGTAGCTTAGAAATTCTCGGATTATCGATTGCCGCCGTGGCAACTATTATGGTGCTTTTGGGTTATTCGGCAAAGTTGTTTTCAGGTACACACTTTTTAACCAGTTTATTACCTTTTGCCGTTGGCATATTAGCGTTGATTATTGTCACAACGGGATTCTTAATGGCTTGGTGGAAGTCACGAAAATGGCTTAAGTCCAAGCATTTGTTTTTACCAGCACTAGTGTCGGTCAGTTTAGCGACGATCATTGGTTTGATTTCAATGCAAGATCAATTTGCCTTGGCTCGAGGACATTTTCGTACGTTGTTGGGCGGTAGGCAAGAAGCGGGAAGAGTGACACTCTCACATCAGGTTTATGCGGCTTATCGTCGTTATGATCAGGAACAGTTACAAAAAATTCTTAAGCGTGCCGAAGTTTATCAAGCGACGATTAAAGAAGCGGCTGAAGAATTTGAAATTGACCCTAATATTTTGCAAGGGGTTGCGGCGACAGAGTCATCTTTTTTGCCCCGCGATAGTGCTGATGGTGGTCGAGGTTTATTTCAAATAACTCAAGTTCCTAAAGAGGTGATAGCAAGGGCCGGTAAGAAATTGGCAGAGCATCAGCTTTCCCTGGAAAACCCACGGCATAATGCTTTTTTAGCAGCAGCCACTTTAAAATACTATCTGGAGCAAATGCATAATGATTTGTTTTTAGGTTTATTAGCGTACAACATAGGCCCTTCCAATGGAGGGCTGCGCTTTATTATGCAGCAATATGGGGCGAATGATTTTTTTACTATTCAGCCTTATTTACAACAGTTACCTCGCGATTATCCCATTCGTGTTTTATCTTATGCCCTTGCTTTTAGACTCTGGCAAAAAGACGGTGCTTTACTCGCTTACGAGGAAGGAAAAAATGCTCAACATATCCAGAGTATTGGAATACCTGGATTGTTAATGGATTTTTGATGGCGGATAAGAGCAAGAGATTAAACTCCGACGTGCATTTACTATCAAGACTAAATTTTATTTTAAACAACAAATTTAAAGCGTATTAGGCTTCGTGCTTATTAAAAATAGCTTATTTTGAGAATGAAAACAAAGCTCAGTGAATTTAAAGCCGGGTATTTTTGCTTGTTATGGGTGCCCTTTACATTTGAAGCCTACCTATTAACCTTGCGTATTAGATGCTGTACACAGCGTCTGTTATTGATTTAGCACCGTGTTACAGAGTGCAGGTAACTCTAGGGGTTTAGGTGCCGCTTGAGGTTTGCTGGGGTGCTTGGCTTCTTCTGAAAACCACCAGGCGAGTCC
>CAIMDR010000621.1 GCA_903839795.1 uncultured Methylococcaceae bacterium
GTAATCATTCAGTCCCCCTCTTTAACAAAGAGGGGTTAGGGGAGATTTTATTAGATAAATCCCCCTCAATCCCCCTTTGTCAAAGGGGGAAGTGAATAACTACGTTAAATCAAATATATTAGCACTGGCTTTACGCCTGCCTTTTAAAGCCACGATGTGATCAGGGCAGCCCGCAAGGGACTACCCCTACAGCAATTAGCTTCGATGACGGAATCGAGGAATTGGATTCGATTATCCTCGATTCCACTCGGTTGCATCGAGGCTACTGGTGTCTGTGCCGGGTGAAATATCAGCTTTATCAAGCATGATTGTGTTCGGTTTGAGCTGAAAAAGTATGAACCCATACCAGACTGTCAGCATTCCAGGTCATGCCTGCGTGCATTTTTAAAATGATGTCTTTGTACACTTCAAGATTGGGATAACCTTCTGCGTGGGCGTCTGCATCAGTCATATCACCTAAACGCTGACGCGTTAAATCGGTCACCATAAAAGTCATGCCTTCCAGGTCAAACGTTTCACCCGGTAAACCATAAATACCATCACGACGTTGCTGGGTTTTTGTTCCGGCTTTTGTGGCAGCGACCAGTTTTGGGTGAGTGACTAAACGGTCTATTGAACAGGTTTTTGGTGGGTAAGCTTCCATTGAGGGTTCCAGGTAGGTAAAAATGACACCATTGTACACCACCCAGAGAAAGGACGACTAAAGCCGATTATCTGTTTCTGGTGATGCCGCTGAATGCAACGGTATTATTTATCATTATTTATAAGGTAATCCCGCCAGCCAGACCTGAATTTTGTTGGCGGCTTGTCGGGTTAACGCAGAAAAACCATTGACGGCACCTGCCGCATCGGGGGTTGGCGTGGGTTGTTCCAGATAAAACGCTTGTGTACCGATTTTTTTCTTGTCGTCATTAGCATACGCTTCCACAACAAAACGCAGTACGACTTTGGCTTTGTCGGGTGCATCGAATTGCTGCTCAAAATCAGTCAGACGGATAATTAAAGGATGATTTTGTGTTTTGCCGCTGGCGATTAATAGTTGTTCAAATAGTTCAGGCGGTGAAGCAATCCAAAGATCCAGTGCATAGAAACCTACTTGCGTGGGCGCTGCATAAAGCAGTCGGTAACGAAGGCGATTATCCCAAAGCCATGTGGGCGCATCCACGGTAATTGCAGGTTCGATATTCTTGCCGTTTAAAACGGGAACAGGCAGGCCAAAATCGTGTACGGCCGGATGTTTCTTTGAAACACTACAACCGGTGTTAAACATGACCGTTAAAAATACCAGCAAACAGAATAATAAATGTTTCATTTGGGATCCTTGTAGCCGGGTTCACCGGGGCCTGAACCTTGTTGATCAGGGCCCAGCAATAAGGCTTGTGGATTATTATCCAGCGCTGCGGCGGCTCTTTTTACTTGTTGGGCGGTCGCTTGTAATTCGGTAAGCAATTTATTCACTTTCGGTAAGGTGGTTTGCATCAACAAATCACTGGCTGTCTCACCGGTATTAAGCAGATGATCTGCTTTTGTACTGAGGTTTTGCACGTCGTTGGTTAATAGCTGTAAATCGTGGGTTAGTTCATTGATATGAGCCAAGGTTTTTTGGCTGTCTGTGGTTAAAGCGGGAATACCGGCCAGCGCCTTATCAATGCTCTTTCGCAATTCAGAAATTTTACTGGTTAACGTACTCAGGTTGCTTAAAATATCACCTATATTTTTTTCATTTTCAACAGTTAACAACGAACTCAGTCGCAACATTAAATTATCCGCTTTGTGCAAAAGCTCTTCTCCCGAGCTCATCAATTTGTCAGTCATGGAGGGTACTAAAGGAATGCGCGATAAAGGATCATCTCCAGGTTGTAATACAGCAGGTAACGTACCGGAATCTTCTAATTGAATCTGAGTAAGTCCGGTTACCCCTTTTAAGCGTAAAGTCGCAAAAACGCCTCGGGTAAATACAATCTCTTTATCGACTTCAACCGAAACCAGAATAATGCCGGCATCATTGGGATCAAACAGAATTTTTTTCACTTTTCCTACGGCAATGCCCCGAAAAAAAACCGTTGATTCGGGGTTAAGACCGGACACAGACTTTAGGGTTGAAATCACATAAACATTCCGCTCCCTTTCAAAATGGCCTATCCAATAAATAACCGCAGTCACCCCCATCACAAAAATAATCAAAAAAAGACCGGTGACCAATGCGTGTTTATCTCTACCCATGAGTAGCCTCTTGATATTGAAATACCCGCTGAGCGCGTTTATTGTAAAAAAATTTTTCGATGAACGGATGTTTGCAGCTTAACACCGAAGCCAGTGACCCAAAAGCAACCAATTGATTATCCGCCAACACGGCAACCTGAGTACATAAGTCCCTTAAAATATCCAAATCATGGGTCACCATAACCACCGTAAAATGATGAGCGCGATGCAGTTCTGATAACAGACTGACAAAATCTTCGCTTGAAATAGGGTCCAAGCCGGAGGTGGGTTCATCCAGCAACAACAGTCCCGGTTCCAACACCATGGTGCGAGCCAAGGCTACCCGTTTGATCATACCGCCGGATAAGTCGGCAGGTTTTAGCCAGGCATCATGGTCAGCCAGTCCGACCATTGACAGCTTCATAAAGACGATACGTTTGATTAATTCTTCATCCTTAAAACCCAGTTCCCGTAACGGGAAGGCGATATTATCAAAAACATTTAACACGCTGAATAATGCGCCTTTCTGAAATAAAACACCGCAATTATAGCGCAACCGCTGGCCGTGATCGGCGTCCACATTTTTTAAAGATTGACCCATAACAAACACTTCGCCTTGAGTGGGTATTTGCAAACCAATAATTTCACGTAGCAAGGTGGTTTTACCACACCCCGATGCGCCTACCAAGCCCAATATCTCGCCACGTTTCAGAGTAAGATTAATATCCTCATGAACAATTTTATCATCGAAACGGGTGTAAATATGCTCCAAGCGTATCGCATCGAATGAGGTCATGGCATGCCTACGCCCATAAATAAAATAGCAAAGACGGCATCAATCATAATAACTACGGTAATGGAGGCCACCACAGAGTTAGTTGTTTCACTGCCCAGACTTTCGGTATTGGGTTTAATTCTAAAACCAAAATGACAGGCAATTAGGGCAATCATAAGGCCAAAGACAGCACTTTTACCCAAACCAATAAACACATTGAGTAACGGCACCACATTAGGCAGTTTAAGAAAAAACTGCTGATAACTGATATCCAAGGTATTTTGCGCCGAAAACATGCCGCCTAGCAGCGCTGAGGCGCTAGTCCAGGCACTTAAAAGCGGCATGACCAGCGTCAACGCCATCACTTTGGGCAGAATCAAGCGCAAAGAATGGGAAATACCCATTGCAGACAAGGCATCCAATTCTTCAGTAACACGCATGATGCCTATTTGTGCCGTCATGGATGAGCCGGAACGACCCGCCACCAGAATGGCGGCTAACAAAGGGCCCAATTCACGAATAATACTTAAGCCAAGAATATCAATAATATAAATTTCCGCACCGAAGGTTTTTAATTGTAAGGCCGATAAATAACTCAGCACGACACCAATCAAAAAGCCCACCAGCGCTGTAATCCCTAAAGCCCTGACACCGGCATCATAAATCGTGATGGAAATTTCAGAAACGGGAATTTCTTGCGGATGACGTAACAAATAACTTACATCCAAAACCAGTTGGCCCAACAAAGTGATCAAGCTTAATAGTTGTGCCCAAAAGCCCCAAATCAGGTGTTGAACCGTGTTAAAAAATAAACTGAACCAAGCATTGACGGGTTCTGCAGTCGGCACACTCTGGGCCTGCCAGCGATTAAATAAACGCTGGTGTTCTGGTTTAACCTGTAACAGATTAGGTAGTTGTTGCCCCCAAGATTGCCAGATAATCAAAGCTGCCGTACTGTCCAGTTCGTCCACTAAAAGCATGTCCCATTGCGTGGCTTTATCGACGGCATTAAGGCTTATTTTTTGTTGCAGATCAGGCATTATCGCCAAATTACGAAGATTCCAACAGCCGGTTAAGCGCACAGTCAACTGCCCGTCGTTATTCAAATCGACTAACAGTTGTGGTAGTAAATCCGGACTTGCTTCGGTTTCAATCATGGAAGGGTGTTACAGGGGTCAAGTAGTGTCGAGTGGTTGCGATACAAGGTTGCATAGCTCAATCTTATTAAGTTAAGTCGTTCGCTGAGCGAAGTCGAAGCGATTTTGCTGGCTTCGGCTCCGCTCAGCCAACGGTTTATCTTTCCAAGCGCTTTGAGGGGAAGGGATACTCAAAAAAGCTTTCGCAACTATCGCGCTACTTACTGGTTTAGTCGTAGCTGTAATGCTTGCGTAACGCCTTGACGACTTCCCATTGGCTGTTTAGACCGGCGGGAAAAACAACCAGATCACCCGGCAAGATTCGGACGGGTTCACCGCCCTCAGGTGTCACCAAAATTTCGCCTTCCAGAATATACGCAGTTTCTGTTTCGTCAAAGTCGATTGGAAACTTGGAGACTTCTTTTTCCCAAATTTCCCAATTAGCGACATTTAATTCTTTTAAACGTTCTTCGCTGGGGTTATGTTCTATTGTGATTTGTGGCATGTGTATCCTGAACTACTATAAATTAATTGAGCAGCGATTTTAACACTTTTCAGTGCCTTGTCGGTAAAATTACGTGTTGGTTCATTCTTGGATATGGCTTTAAATGAATTATTTTTCCTAACTATTTGACAGATAGCATTTTACAGACTTATCCACAAAACCTGTGGATAAGTCTGTGTATTACTGATTGAGTTGCCCCCTAAATGCATAATTTTTATTGAGATTTGTTAGATTGACTAAAAACTACACAATGCTTATAGGTTATTAAAAATCAATAAGTTACAGTCAGTATTTGAGTTTTTACGGCTAAGTTAACGGCCCTTTTAGTCAAATCACTTTGGCAGATAATAATGTGTGGGTAAGTGATAAACAATCAACGCTGAAATGCGGCTGATTGAAAATCATGACGGATCGTTTTTAAATTAATTTATCAAATGTAACCGGAATTTAACATTCGATACTTATAGTTTGATATTCCGAAAATCAAAAAGAAAGATTAATCCTTATGAAGACTCTGCAAAAATTGCCTTTGGCTGCTTCAATATTGGCGGTTATAACACTTTCACAGCCGTTATTTGCGGCAACCACTACGCCGATTAAACATTTGATTGTGGTCACCGGTGAGAATGTGACTTTTGATACGTTATACGGTACCTATATTCCACCGCGTGGACAATCAGTTTATAACCTGCTTTCTCAAGGTATTGTTAAAGCTGATGGCACCCCCGGCGCTAATTATGCTAAAGCCAGACAATCTCAAGCTTTAGCAAACGATGCTTATACTTTAAATCCCACACGCACCGGAGCTTATGCTTCTTTGCCCCAGCCTATGCTTACCGGCGCTTATAATCCGGTTACCCTGCAACTCTATGGCAACATCCTGGATCCGCGTTTTACCTCTTTGAAGGCTAACGGTCCTTTTCAGATTACTAAATTTGTCGGTTATCAATCAGTCACTGGCGATCCGGCGCATCGTTTTTTTCAAATGTGGCAACAAACCGGTGGTAACAATTCAAAATTGGATTTATTTGCCTGGGTGACTAATGCAACTGGAACGGGCGGTGCCACCACGGGCGTGACTCTTGCCAATCCCGGTCAAGGCGGGGAGTTGATGGGTTTTTTCAACATGAATCAGGGAGACGCGCCATTTTTTAAACAATTGGCACAAAACTGGGCGATCAGTGATAACTATCACCAATCGATGATGGGCGGCACCGGTGCCAACTTTTTTTCTTTGGCCACGGGCGATGTTGCCGTTTATAAGGAAAATGGGGTTTTGGCTACACCACCGGCAAATCAGATCGAAAATCCTGATCCTGCGGTAGGAACCAACAATTTTTTTACCAACGATGGCTATGAAGGCGGTTCTTATGTCAACTGCTCGGATGCCGGTCAACCAGGTGTTTTACCTATTTTAAATTTTTTGAACGCAGCCAACCGCGCCAGTAATTGCGAAAACGGCGCTTATTATCTGGTCAATAATTATAATCCGCCCTATCAAGTCGATGGTACGGCCAATCCAATAACGGCAACCAATTATGTTTATCCACCGCAAACTGTAGAGACCATAGGCGAGTTATTATCTGCGCATAATGTTACCTGGAAGTGGTATACCGGCGGTCGTGATGATGCTGACATCACTAGCGACCCGATTTATACCAATGCCGTTTATCCGCAAGTTTATGCCGCTTATCAAGCCGCATTTCCTGCCGGAACACCTGACAGTGTTATTGCCGCTTATGCACAGGCAAAAGCAATAACCACAACGCGTCCTTATTTATACAATGCGATAGGCGATCCGCTCAATGCTTCTTCTAATGTGGTATCAACGCCAAGTTTAAAAGCTAACCTGAAAGGTCTGGCTTCCTTTTATAATGACGTTACCAACAGCGCACTGCCCGAGGTGTCTTTTGTAGTCCCCAAAAATCAGAGCAGCGGCCATCCGGGTTACTCGGCACCTTATGCTTACGAAACCTTTCTTAAAGATTTGGTCACTAAAGTACAGGCTTCCGGTCAGTGGGCAGATACCGCCATTGTGATTACGACCGATGAAGGCGGCGGTTATTTTGATAGTGGCTATATTCAAAATCTGGACTTTTTTGGTGATGGCCCACGGATTCCGTTGATCGTTGTCTCGCCTTACGCCAAGAAAAACTATATTGATCATACGTATCATGATCATGCGTCTATTCTGAAGTTTATTGAGCATAACTGGGGTTTGCCGCCATTGACTAATCGTAGTCGCGATAACTTGCCTAATCCTCTAAAAGATGTTAATAATGCTTATCAGCCAACCAATCAACCGGCTGTAGGCGATTTAACCACCTTTTTTAAATTTTAAATTAATTACCGTTCATGTATTTTGGAGAAAGATAAATGATAACTTTGAAAAAATCGTTTGCCGGACTGGCATTTGTGCTGGTTTCAGCAAGCACTATTAACGTTGCACAAGCCAACATGGTTGAGCCTTTTACCGGCGGACAGCTTTCCGCTTCAGGCTGGAGTACGCCCATTGGCACTGATGCCGGCGCTTATGGAATAAGCGCGGCGCCCGATGGCAGTTACGGCATTGCCTTAAGCGATGGCGTTTGGTCATACAATACCAGTATCCAATTTTTACCGGGTGAAACGCTTTCTGCCTGGATTAACCCCGGCCCCAGTGCAACTGCCGGAAACAATGCTCAAGGTGGACGAATTTATTTGGGTTTCGATGCCGGTGCAAATGTGGTTCCCTTGCTGACTCCATTTGATTTTAATGGTTTCTCACTATACGAAGATCCTATTACGCATCAACTGTTCCCCAGTCAGCACTATGAAACGGTTAACACCAGTTATTCTTTTGTAGCGGCCTCTGACACTAATCAACTGGGGTTTCAAACCAACGTTGGTGATTCGATGTCAAGTTTTAGCGGCAGTGCTGCTCAAAGCTATCTGGATCAGTGGTATTTCATGACTATCGGTTTAAGTGCCAATGGTATAGACTTTCAGAAATTAAATTTCCAAAATCCCTCAAAAATTCACAAAAATCGTAATAAAACACGTTTAAAATACACGCATTTACAATCCTTATAATAAGCCTAGCAATGATAACCTTTTCCAAAGAATTATTGACA
>CAIMDR010000622.1 GCA_903839795.1 uncultured Methylococcaceae bacterium
CCGATCTAGGTATCTTGTACGTCACAGCCGTTAAGTTAAGGGACGTACATGAAATACTTGACTATTTATATAGAGAACTTCGTTGATTAAGCGACATTATTTCCGGCTACCAACTTAACAGGACAGACCTGACAGGTTTTATAAACCTGTCAGGTCTAACTCCAATATTTTATACTGGCTACAGTGGTGGGTAGCCGACAGGATTACCACGAACGGCTTAATTTTAAACTGTCCCACCTTACGTGGGTTGCTTTATTTCCTGTAGGGGTGCTGTGCGCGCCTTGAAAAATAAGGCGCGCGCAGCACGCCCTAGATACTTAATTAATTCAGGGCTTTATATTGACATTCAATTTTGAAAAAAGGGGGCAAATACTTACAATTTTTTTATAATTTAATTTGCATGTTCGCTTTGTTGATGATAAGTTTACACACAATTTTTTTAATTTAACATTTAAATAACTGGACATTACTTGCTCTTAAGTTCCAGTCCAACAAAACTATCCAGAGTCAAGTGATGCACAAAAAATATTTATTACTCTCTAGTCTAATGAGCGCTTCGTTTGCCTTATCAAATCCAGCATCAGCGGCGTCAATTATAAACGGTAATTTCGCTACAGACTTGTCTGGGTGGTCAACAGTAACAAATGGCGGTAGTGCGCAATGGGATGCAGGCAAAGCCGTTTTATCGACCGGCTCTGATGTGGCGGCACAATCCTCAGTACTCGTGCAAGGCGATGATGGCTTATTTTCTTTCAGCAGCCCGATCACGCTTGGTGCAAAGGATAATTTGTTTAAATTTGACGCTGTTTTTAGCGTACTGGCAACGGATGCGCTGGAATCGGGTGGCGGCTTCGCCGACAATTTACAGGTCTGGTTATACGATAGTATGGATAGTAGCCTGGATACAAGAATAGCCACAATTGATGCTGCAACCTTCAACTCAAGCTTTTCTTTTGATCTATCATCCTTTATTGGCCGTTCAGTGGCGTTTTCTTTTGAATTGAATGACGAAAACGATGGCTTCAATTCACAAGTTGCCCTGAATAATGTTCGCATCGAACCGGTTCCTGTCCCTGGTGCTTGGTGGATGTTCGTAACGGGTTTGTTTGGCTTGTCAGGTAATTGGCTACGCAACAATCTTAAAAATTCAATACTAAAAACCCTAAATTAAAGTAACTATTCAGTCCCCCTCTTTGAAAAAGAGGGGTTAGGGGAGATTTTATTAGATAAATCCCCCTCAATCCCCCTTTTTCAAAGGGGGAGGTGAATACTTACAAATTAAAACTTTTTCAGAAACATTCCTGTTATGGCTTTTTTTTAGCTGTTAACGGTGTTTCTGTAGTAACGGAAAATTGTACAGTTTAGTTTGCAAAAAAAGCCGCAATCTTTATTTAAACCTTAAAAAGATTTGGCTGGGTCATTCGCGATGGTTAATGGCTTGAATGTCATTAAAAATATGAGGAGTAAGAGATGTTATTGAACCAGCGCCTGACCGGTATCTTGCCGGGTACCAGACACGATATGCTGTCTTATTTTCTAAACAGAAACCAGGCATCGTGGCCCGCAAGGCTGCCGATAATGATGTTCTTGTTGCTGTTTCTGTTGACGGCTTATACCCACGATTCACTGGCAGGCACCACCAGTTGGGAGGCGGTAGCCAGTAGCCAGATTACTGCCAAACTGACCAATCCGGTTCGTAACCGACGGAGCGCTGATGCGTCGGTAGACATCAACCTCGGTAATGTTAGCGGCAAAACCCTAACGGGGCCGTTCCGATTGATTATCACCGGCTTGACACCCGCCGCTAAAGTCAGCATTGGCAATGCCACCGGCACAACGGCTGCCGGTGAGCCTTATTACAATCTAACGGGGTATATCGGTAGTAGTTTCGCATCCGCCGGAGCCGGGGTCGTCAATGTAACCGTCAGAG
>CAIMDR010000623.1 GCA_903839795.1 uncultured Methylococcaceae bacterium
ACGTTGGATGGTGTGACCCAGTTAAACGGGAATGCTATTACTTTACAGAATGATGAATGCCTGCATCAGGTGCGTGTGGTACTGGGTTGATCGTAATTATTCACCTCCCCCTTTGAAAAAGGGGGAGAGCATAGCGAGGGGGCAGAGGGGGATTTATCTAATAAAATCTCCCCTAACCCCTCTTTTTCAAAGAGGGGGACTGAATACTTACGGTTGATCTTGTAGTCATTTATTAGTGGTGATGATTTTTGGTTTTAATGGTTTTTAGACAAGGTTTAAATTAGTGTGTCAGAATGATTGCCAAACCACGCTTTACTGCTGATTCCTGGAGTGATAGAAATGCGCCGACTGCTAATAAAGCACGTAACTACTTACCACTATGCGGAAGCGGTAACCTTATTGCCGCACAAATTGCTGTTGCGACCTCGGGAAGGGCACGATATTCGTATTGAATCGACTGAACTGGTTATTTTTCCGGCGCATCAACTGCACTGGCAACGCGATGTGTACGACAATGCGCTAGCTCAGGCGACTTTTTTGGAGCAGGGCAGCTTACTTTCAATTTCCAGCCGTATTTTGATTCAACATTATAATGACCAGCCTCTTGATTTTTTGGTGGCAGATTATGCAGTGTTATTCCCTTTTCAGTACGATGTCGCCGAGCGTGTTGATTTGGAACCTTACCTGTCAAGCAATTTTGCTCAAGACCGTCTAGTGTTGAATGCATGGTTGCGGCAATTTTGGTGTGCCGGTCAGGTAGTAGAAACTTATCTTTTGCTGGAATGGATTAATAAAGCAATTGCCACCGGCTTTGTTTATCAACAGCGCGAGGAACCAGGCGTGCAGACGCCGGAAACCACGCTGACTCGACGTGCGGGTTCATGCCGCGATTTTGCGACTCTATTCATCGAGGCCTGCCGTTCCTTAGGGTTGGCGGCGCGTTTTGTCAGTGGTTACCTGTACACATCGCCACTTCAACAGATCCAGGGCTCAACTCACGCGTGGTCGGAGGTTTACTTGCCGGGCGTTGGCTGGAAAGGCTTTGATTCTACATCGGGTCAGGTGGTTGGTAACGACCATATCGCGGTAGCCATGAGCCGACATCCCGAATCGGTGCCGCCCGTTGCCGGCTCTTTTCAGGCCATTACTCCCCAAGCGCCTGTAATGAGTGTGATGGTGGAAGTTACCGAGCTTTCAGAATAACGGTCAGTAACTTACCCTAAATAAATGCCGTAACGACTCCGGTATCCTTTATCCTAAAAACCTCATTTAGCCACAGATTTACACAGATAAGCACTGATAATACATGATGTTACGCACTACTGACAATTTACCAAAAGGGTGAGCAAACGAATTGATCTAACGCCTTGTTTATCTGAGTAAATCCGTGTTTATCTGTGGCCCAAATACGTTTTTTAGGTTTATTTTTGCAGTGCAACGCCGGCTTTGGTCGTATTGTATTCATGAAAAACACCCGTCTGCTACCTAAAGTACTGAATTGTTGTTCGGGTATCAACGTAAGAGGTGTCCAATCGCGCTATAATAACCAATTACTTGCTGTACGCTTACTATTTCATGAAAGTCATCTTAACCGAAAAGCCCTCCGTTGCTCGCGACATCGCCAAGTGTTTACATATAAACACTAAACGTGACGGTTATTTTGAGGGCAACGGCTATCAAATTACGTGGGCATTCGGGCATTTGGTTGAACTAAAAGAACCTGATGAATACCATCCCGAATGGAAACGCTGGTCGCTCGAGTCCTTACCCATCATTCCTGAGCAATTTGGCCTGAAAGCACGGGGTGATGAATCTGCCCAAAAACAATTAAATATCATCAAACGCTTGTTTGAAGCGGCCGACGAAATTGTTTGTGCGACCGATGCCGGACGCGAAGGCGAGTTGATTTTTAGATATATTTTGGCGTGGACACAGTGTTTGCAAAAACCGTTTACACGTTTATGGATCAGTTCGTTAACGGATGAATCCATCCGCAAAGGCTTTGCGCAATTACAAGAGGGCAGTGTCTATGACGGGCTTTATCGGGCCGCCAAATGCCGCAGTGAATCGGATTGGATCGTCGGTTTAAATGCGACACGCCTGTATACCCTTAAGTTTGGTCAGCAAGGGTTATTATGGACAATCGGTCGTGTTCAGACGCCGGTGCTTGCGCTGATCGTGCAGAAAGATTTGGAGATTGCCAAATTTATTCCCAAGGATTTTTGGGAATTACATAGCCTTTATAGAGCCGCTGATTTTCAGTATGTCGGTGGGCGCTTTGATCAAAAAGCCGATGCCGAGGCGTTGTTAAGCCAGATTGAAGGTCATGATTTTGAGATTACTTCGGTTAAAGGCAAACGTGAATTGGTCAATCCGCCGTTATTGTATGATCTAACCGAATTGCAAAAAGACATGAGTATTCGTTATGGTTTGACGGCTGATCAAACCTTAACGTGCGCCCAACAATTATACGAAAAAAAGCATATCACTTATCCCCGTACCGATAGTCGTTGCTTAACCAACGACATGAAGCCAGGCATGAAGGCCTTGCTGGAAAAATTACGCCTGCGTTTTGAAGCACAAATAACCGCGCTGGATTTTGACAAGTTGCCCTTGGGGAGCCGTTATTTTAATGATGCCAAAGTCAGTGATCACCATGCCATCATTCCTACGACGACTCTGCCAGGCTCATTAGCCCATGATGAAGCTAAAGTGTATGAAGCGATTGTCTTGCGATTTATTGCAGCTTTTTATCCGGCTTGTGTCAAACAAATCACGACCGTGTTGGGTGCCGTAAAGCACATAAAATTTAAAACCACCGGTACGATTATCGAAGCGCCCGGTTGGCAGGTATTGTATAAAAACGATTCCCCTAGTCAATCATCAAAAGTGGATGAAACAAAAATCCTGCCCAACTTTGTACAGGGCGAAACGGGGCCACATCAACCCACGATTAATCAGGGTAAAACCACGCCGCCAAAACCGTATAATGAAGCCAGTTTGTTGGGCATGATGGAATCCGCCGGAAAAACGTGTGACGATGAAGAACTTAAAGAAGCCTTAAAAGAAAAAGGTTTGGGTACAC
>CAIMDR010000624.1 GCA_903839795.1 uncultured Methylococcaceae bacterium
ATGCCAAAAAAATAGTGTTCTTGTATTTTTTTTCAAGCTTTTGATATGTAAATAAAAAACAATCAATACATGGATTAAAAGCGGGGTCATTTTTATAAAATATATTTTCACCACCCCACTTCCCAGCCATCAGCTCCACTGATCACCGCACAGATGGTCAAAATAATAATATCGATCAACATATGGCGTTTATGCCTATCTACTCGCGGGTCCTTAAGCGGTGAGAAGGCTTCCTGTAAACTTAATGCCATGGCTGAATACCCTAAAAAACTGAGCATTATGACTGATTTTGACAGCCTTCATTTTTTAGTTTACTGCTCTGATGTGGTGTTGCCATTTATAAATGGATTAAAATATCTAAAATGCTTTGGTGGCATGCCTGATTTTTAAGCTAATTTATATGCGGTTGCCCTGTCTGCGGGGAACTATAAGATGATTTCCGGAGAATATTTTACCCATTAAAAGTAGCATTTTCCCAGTCAAGCAAGCGATTGGCTGTAAGCATTCACCTCTCCCCTTGAAAAAGGGGGATTGAGGGAATTTCTAATAAAATCTCCTCTAACCCCTCTTTTACAAAGAGGGGGACTGAATACTTATCTATTGTATCTACTTGTAATACGGTCATGGTGCCGTTATCAGCACTGGTTGAATCGGCAAGGGTTGTCCTCGAAAAACAACTGATTATGCATTTACCACGATACTTAAAGATTATTTTAATAAAAAATAACTTGTTTTTCAATGCGTTGAAATGTACCCACATATTTATGTAGGTATCTATTAACTATAAAAATAAGGACAATAAGCTTTAAGTAATCGTTCAAAAGTCTTTTAACATTTCTTAACATGACAAAGTGCTTGCGGCAATCAGACTATATGAAGTTGACGGTATTTTATTTTGTTAAAAGACTTTTGCTCACCTACTTATCAAAACAAACCCTTATTTAATCAACTATAGAGTAAGAAAATATGTCAATCAAACACACACCGCTTGTTGCTGCTATCTTGGTAACAATGGCTACTGCTACTTCTGCTTATGCAAGCCCAAACCTAGTCACTAATGGTGGCTTCGAATCAGCCAACAGCTACGGTCAATTATCAGGCCCAGGTTACTCCGGGGCGAATGTCACTGGCTGGGCCAATGCCTCGGTTTTCAACTTTGGTAGTTGGAGACCGGCTTACAACTTCTTATTCAATTCATCGAATGTCACTACTGGTGTCAATGGAGAATTTGGTCCTCTGGCGCTACATGGCCCGGTTAGCCCCAGTTCTAACGGTGGAAATTTTATGGGTTTTGACGGCGATTTCGAAGCTGGCAGTATCTCGCAAACAATCCATGGCCTGACTGTCGGAGAACATTATACGCTTAGCTTCAATTGGGGCGCTGCGCAGCAATCCACCTATGGCGGAGCCACTACCGAAAAGATGACTGCTACCCTGGGTGGCGTTTCTCAGACTACAAATACCGTTAATCTCCCTAGTGGAACATTTGGCGGTTGGCTAGCGCAATCATTCGATTTCACCGCTACCAGTACCAACGAAGTGCTATCCTTCCTGGCAACTGGCAAACCCGCCGGCCTGCCTCCGTTCGCTGTGTTGGATGGCGTTAGTCTGACGGTTGCGGTACCTGTTCCTGCTGCGGTACCGGTTCCAGCGGCTCTGCCTCTGATGGCCTCCGGTTTGATCGGATTGTTTGGCTTGCGTCGTCGCAAGAATACCAAGTAACACCGGATGGTTCGCGTTTAAAAGCTAAACGTTCAGCCCCTCTTTTTTAAAGAGGGGCTGAATCATTATACTATCTGTAAGATGGCTCTCTTTTAAATGGGCAACTCCCGCGATTGAAAGGCATTTTTTAACCTATAGACTTTTAGACAATAAATATCCACTACATAACAATTTACCTGATTAGCAAGATACTTCAGCCCTCGCCGTCATACTTGGATGAATGTCGGAATGACGGGGTTGTGTTACTGGCTGGAGCATCTTACTAATCAGGACAATTTAACCTACACGGATACCATCCCTTAAAGGGATGGTATCCATTAGCGTCGAATTTATTTATCTGAAAATCCATACAGTAAAGGGCAAGAAAAGAATGCAGCATTTTCTCATTGATCTTTTACGACTCACGGTTTGGCTGGTGATTTTGGTCGCCGTGTTCGTACCGCTAGAAAAATTGTTTGCGCTAAGGCCAGCAAAAATATGGCGGGCACAAGCAGGCGTCGATCTCTGCTGGTACTTTATTAATTCGTTGCTGCCGACGGCCATCATTAGCTTGCCCATTGCCCTATTGGTGCGGACGCTGCAAGGCACTGACCCTTTGGGTTTTTACAGTGCGGTTGCGGCATGGCCTATAGGGTTAAAGCTGATGGCCGCTTTCGTGGTGAACGATGTCGGTGCCTACTGGATACATCGCTGGGCACACCATAGTCCGTTTTTGTGGCGCTTTCATGCCATACACCACAGCCCCGAACACCTTGACTGGCTGGTAAATACCCGCGCTCATCCGTTTGATATGGTGCTGACACGACTGGGCGGACTGGTGCCGGTCTATCTGCTGGGGCTTGGCTCATCAACAAGCGGTGGGATTGATCCGGTGACTGCCTGGGTGATGATCTCCGGCACACTATGGAGCTTTTTTATTCACGCCAATGTGCGCTGGCGCTTAGGGCCGTTGGAGTGGCTTATCTCGACGCCAGCCTTTCACCATTGGCACCACACCAATGACGAGCACCGTAACCGCAACTTTGCGGCGATTTTTCCGTGGCTGGATCGCCTGTTCGGGACGCTCTATTTACCGGCATACCCACCGCCCGTGTATGGTATCGACGGACACATGTCAAAGACCTTGGCCGGACAACTGATCGATCCGCTGCTAGGGCCGGTGCAACCTAAAACGCTGTCCACAGAATAATGACTTATTGCGTTGGTTTCCACGCGCGTGATAGGTCGTCTGTGTTTCGTGGGAGCGACGCCCACGTCGCGATTTGAAACGTTAAGTAATCGTTCAAAAGTCTTTTAACATTTCTTAACATGACAAAGTGCTTGCCGCAAGCAGACTATATGAAGTTGACGGTATTTTATTTTGTTAAAAGACTTTTGATCACCTACTTATCCACCAATAAAATGAATTCTTAAAGGGCTTGCCCCTTTAATACCGACAAGCAGAGTTAGAGCTGTTGTATTTAAACTACACGACTTGCAATCCCAAAAACTGTTGGAAAGGTTGAAAATCCTTATCTGAATGTAATAACAACAACCCGTTTTCAATACAGTAGGTTGCAATCATCACATCAATTGTTTTGCGGACGGTAACGCCCTGTTTGCGCAGAGTTCTAAAATTTTCCGCACTTCGTAAGCTTGCGGCAACACCCAATAGGGAATGAACAGGCAACGAACACAGCACGTTTTTTGCCGCTTGATAATCGCGGTCTTCTCTAAAACCTTGCAACACCTCTGTCAGAATCAAATCGCCGGTACAGATCGGCTGCACACCCAACAAATCATCTAACTTTCTGGTTGCCAAGGTTTCCGTACCATTAAAATAGTCAATCCAAACACTGGAATCAACTAAAATCAATTATCAAGCCTCATCTGTTCTAAATCGCCCACCCATTTTAATTTCCCTTTCAACGCTTTAATCGTCTCTTGCTGCTTTAACATCAACAATGTTTTTAAACCCAGCTCGACCACTTCCCGCTTGGTTTTTGCACCTGTTGCTTGTAAAGCATCCGCCATTAATGAATCGTCAATGATAATGTTGGTACGCATTAAGTTCTCCTTGTGTAAAGAATTAACAATCTATACACATTAAAACATAACGACAGGGTGTGTGCAATTTCAGAAAAA
>CAIMDR010000625.1 GCA_903839795.1 uncultured Methylococcaceae bacterium
AACGCAGGCATTTTTGTATTCAAGGATTCATTTAAGCAGAAGGCAATCTCTGGTTTTTGCTTGTCTGATGATTCGTTCCCGATCATCTACTTGAATAACAGCACCACAAAGACCAGGCAAGTTTTCAGCTTGATGCATGAACTGTCTCACCTCTTGTTGAGCATCAACGGAATCAGCAAGTTTGACAAATCCTATATCAATGATCTATCGCAGGGTGAAAAGGCAATTGAACAGTTTTGTAATGCGATATCGGCAGAGATATTGATCCCCATTTCAGACTTTAATGAACAGACGAAAAACCTTGATCATGTCGAATATCTTGATGAAAGCATATTTGCTGATTTGGCTCGTAGATACGGTGTCAGCAGGGAAGCTATCTTGCGTCGGTTCTACGACCAAGGGCGGGTAGGTCAGAAATGTTACGAAGAAAAGTCTGAACACTGGAAAGGTCAGCAGAAACGTGGTGGTAGCGGGAATTATTACGCGACACAAAACACGTATCTGAGCGAGCGGTTTGCCAAGGAAGTTGTTACCCGTTATTACCGTCGCCAGTTCTCAGTGGAGCAGGCATCCGATTTGCTGGGGATCAAGCCCAAAAACTTTCCTGGCCTTGAACAGAGAATCATGCAAGGAGGTGCAGCATGATTTATGTTTTCGACACCAGCTCCTTCAGCCCACTCAAACATTTCTACCCGGATGTTTTCGTTTCCATGTGGTCTGGACTTGACGATCTCTATCAAGCAAAGCAACTAATTTCAACGCGTGAAGCTTGGAAAGAACTGGAGCGTGGCAACCCGGACCAACATGTGAATAAATGGCTAATGCCACGTAAAGACCTTTTTCTCACGCCTACAACTGCCGAGATGCAATTCGTGGCCGAAATATTCTCGGTACCTCACTTTCACAAACTCATCGGTGAGAAACAGCGATTAAACGGCTGGCCGGTTGCTGATCCTTTTTTAATTGCGTGTGCCAAGATTTATGGGGGAACACTGGTGACAGAAGAGCAAGCAAAGCCAAATTCTCCGAAAATTCCTAACGTGTGTAATCACTTTGGAATCCCCTGTATCAACCTGAATTCATTCATGCAGCAGCAGGGGTGGAGCTTCTGATGGAAGGCTGGAGGTTCTAGGAGCATACTTAATTCACGATGGATATTTCCCTATATCTGAAGACTACAATTAAACAGAGAAGGCTACACCACTTGGCACAGCCCTCTCAATTTACAAAAAATCAGATAATTCCGCGAGCTTCAGCAAGTCCTACCTTACAACCCTTTCAAATCCTTGCCAGCCGTAAATTTACCACTTTTAGATGCGGCAATCTGGATCTCCGCACCAGTCTGCGGATTGCGGCCTTTACGGGCGGCACGCTCTGAAGCACCAAAAGTGCCAAATCCGGGGAAAGTGATCTTGTCACCGGCCCTCAGCAGTTTGGTGGTAACTGTAATAAAAGCCTCTACAGTCTCTGCTGCCACGGTTTTTGGTACGTCAAGCTCTGTTGCTACTGCTGCTACAAATTCTGCTTTTGTCATGTTGTTTCTCCTTTTAAGTTTGTGCCGTTCTCAGCGCTAACAATCACTCGTTTAGCCCATTCAACAGCTTTTTGATAGCGAACCATATCTTCAGTTGTGAAACGGCTTCCGCCTGTTATTGCCTGTGATGATTCAAGAAGTGCTTTTATCGCGGCCAGCAGATCACTTTCCAATAACGTTATTGTCGTAGTTGACCCACTAAAAATAGAGGCGAATTGTTACCATGAATATACGCTGCGGTCAACGCTGTTGCCGGGAAAAGAGACATCTGGTTCGCACGTTATCCCACCAAGTTGAAAATTGGATGGCATCAGGAATGTTGTGGTACAGTAGATTTCTGTTGGCTGATTATTTCTTCAGAAGGATCTTGGATTGAAAAAAAAACTGAAAATTAATAAGCACTTCACTCCATGCCGCATTGATGACGAAGATGAGATGT
>CAIMDR010000626.1 GCA_903839795.1 uncultured Methylococcaceae bacterium
GAAGTTTTTAATCCTAAAGCACAAAATTTTAGACTACAAAAACAAAAACCGGCATTAATATTGGCAGAAAAATACAAACATTTTGCCATGCCGGTGCCCGCTGGCTATGGCATTGGGGCAAACAAAAATTATTATTTTTCCCACATGCTTAATTGTTTATACGATTGCCGGTACTGCTTTTTACAAGGCATGTATCAATCAGCCAATTATGTGCTGTTTGTTAATTATGAAGACTTTCAGGATGAAATCAAACAACGCTGTGCAGAAACGCCTGATGAGGCTGTACATTTTTTCTCCGGCTATGATTGCGACAGCCTGGCTTTGGAGCCGGTAACCCGGTTTGCCGAACAGTTTTTACCGTTTTTTGAGAAAATACCCAATGCTTGGCTGGAATTAAGAACCAAAAGCACCCAAGTTAGAAGCCTGTTAAATCGCGACCCCTTTCCCCGCTGCATCGTCGCTTTCAGCCTGAACCCTGATGAAATAGCCACAAAAGTTGAAGACAAAGCGCCTTCATTGCAGCGTCGTCTTGATGCGCTGTGTAAATTACAGGAACACGGCTGGCCGATAGGTTTGCGTTTTGATCCGATGATTTATCAGACAGGTTACCAGCAGCAGTACCGGCAATTATTTGAACAGGTTTTTTCGCTTATTAATATCGACCAGTTGCATTCGGTTAGTCTTGGCGCTTTCAGATTACCGGAGAAATATTTTAAAAAAGTGCATAAACTTTATCCCGATGAAAAATTGTTTGCCAGCCCGTTAGCTAATCAACAGGGCATGATTTCCTATAAACAAGAACTGGAACAAGAAATGATGCAATACTGCACGCAACAATTATTACGCTATATGCCTGAAGCCAAATTTTTTCCATGCCAACTATAAAACGAACCGTTCTGGTAACGGGAGCCAGCTCAGGGATTGGTCGCGCAGTTGCAAGGCAGTTATTGCAACAAGGCCACACGGTTATTGGCACATCACGCGATTGCCGCAAGTTTACCCGATCCATGGAACGCTTTAGCTCTATGCAACTGGATTTAAGTCAGCTTACTGAGTTACCGCAAAAAATACGTGACTTACAACAAACCTTCCCCGACCTTGATGCGGTGGTTTTTTCAGCAGGAATGGGGCAATTCGGTTCAGTCGAAGAATTTTCTTATACGCAAATAGAAGCCTTGATGACGATAAATTTCACCAGCCAGGTCTGTTTAACCAAGGCCTTGCTGCCCGCTTTAAAACGTAAAGCCAACAGTGATTTAATTTTTATCGGTTCTGAAGCTGCGTTAAAAGGCAGCCGTAAAGGTGCGGTTTATTGTGCCAGCAAATTTGCCCTGCGCGGTTTTACCCAAGCGTTACGCGAAGAGTGCGGCAAAAGCAATGTGCGGGTTTGTTTAATTAATCCCGGCATGGTGAAAACGCCCTTTTTTGAAAAGCTTAATTTTGAACCGGGGCCTCATGAAACCAACAGCATTTTACCGGAAGATGTGGCAGAAGCGGTGTCTTATGTACTAAGTTCAAGGCCACAAATTGTGATTGATGAAATTAACTTGAGTCCTTTAAACAAGGTCGTGAAGTTTAAGTGAATACTCAGGCTGCTTGGCTAAATAACGACACAAACACATGCGTGTTTCCTAATTGCAAAACGACTGAAGCATTAGTTATTCAGTCCCCCTCTTTGAAAAAGAGGGGTTAGGGGGAATGCCATTAAGTTAAGTACCTCGTGGCAAGATAAACCGTTGGCTGA
>CAIMDR010000627.1 GCA_903839795.1 uncultured Methylococcaceae bacterium
TATATGTATTACTTGCAACAGTTCTTATCATCCGCCGCTTTCCGCCATTGCAGCACACTTGCCCGTTAAACCGGTGCTTACTGCGTAATTATTTAATTGGCATAATTGATGCTGTAAGAAATTACAAAGGCTTGTAAACAGCAACCCCATAGCGTGGAAAAAACGATGAGCGAATATCTTTTACTTTTATTAGGCACGGCTCTGGTTAATAACGTAGTTCTGGTGAAATTTTTGGGCTTATGCCCGTTTATGGGCGTGTCTAAAAAACTGGATTCTGCCTTAAGCATGGGGCTGGCAACAACGTTTGTGTTGACCTTGGCCGCCATGACCAGTTGGATACTGGAACATTTTGTACTGGCGCCTTTTAATATCGAGTTTTTGCGGATACTCGCCTTTATTCTGGTGATTGCCGCTGTAGTGCAGTTTACCGAAATGGTGGTTCATAAAACCAGTCCGGTACTGTATCAAATATTGGGTATTTTTCTGCCATTGATTACGACCAATTGCGCTGTTTTGGGTGTGGCGTTATTGAATGTGCAAGAACATTACGGCTTTATGCAGAGCATGATTTTTGGTTTTGGTTCGGCCTTGGGTTTTACGCTGGTGATGGTGCTGTTTGCAGGTTTGCGCGAGCGCTTGGCGTTGATGGCAGTGCCTGTGTTATTTGCCGGAACACCGATTGCGTTTATTACTGCCGGTATTTTATCGCTGGCATTTATGGGTTTCGCCGGTCTTAATACTAAAACGTGACAGGAAAGCAGCCATGTATGTTTTATCTGCGATTATCAGTTTAACCTTGTTAGGTCTGGTGTTGGGCTTTTTACTGGGAATAGCCGCCAAGTATTTAAAAGTGGAAAGCAGTCCGATTGTTGACGAATTAGAGTCTTTATTGCCCGGTTCTCAATGCGGTCAATGCGGTTTTCCTGGTTGCAGGCCCGCCGCCGAAGCACTGGTCGAGGGTAAAGCCGGTCCTACCATGTGCCCGCCCGGTGGCAGCGCATTAGCAGAACAAATCGCGGCTTTGTTGGGCTTGGATCTGGATTTAAGTGACGTAAAAGAACCGGAATTACTGGTCGCCAGAGTCAGTGAAGCGACCTGCACCGGTTGCACCCGTTGCTTTAAAGTCTGCCCCACCGATGCCATTGTTGGTGCGCCCAAACAAATTCACGCCGTGGTGGCCGATGCTTGCATAGGCTGTAAAAAATGCGTAGACGTGTGCCCGACAGAATGTTTGCAAATGCATCCTGTTGAAGTCACCTTGCGAAACTGGCGTTGGACTAAACCTGCTTTACCCGTAGCGAGTAACGCCGTATGTTAAAAAGCTGTTTAAACGCTGTTGCACCCGCTCATAACGGCATTGTGAAAGGACTTAAAGGCCTGTTATACACGCCGTTTTTTCGCCCGCTTGAGACGGCCTCGTTCAGAAAAAAGCCAGTAAATGAGGGCGACATTTTTAAGTCGTTGCTGGATTTCTTTTCAAAACCGCGCATTCGGGGTGGCGTTCATGCTGAGCAAAACAAAGCCCAAACGGCAACACAAAATATTGTCTATCACTTTCCTTTACCCAAAAAACTGTATATCCCCTTGCAACAACATGTTGGCAAGCCTGCCGAACCGTTGATTAGAGTGGGTGATAAAGTATTTAAGGGGCAATTGTTGGCCTACAGCCAAGGTCTTATTTCCGCTCCCGTGCACGCCCCCAGTTCGGGAGTGATTCTTGATGTTAATGATTATCCCGCGCCGCATCCCTCCGCCTTGCCGATTCGCATGATTGTGCTGGAAACCGACGGCAAGGATGAATGGCTGGAAACTCACCCAGTTGACGACCCGTTTCAGCTAACGCCTGAAGATATTAGTTTGCGCGTGGGGGCGGCTGGCATTGTCGGTTTGGGTGGTGCCACTTTTCCGACGGCGGTTAAGTTAAACATGGGGCGTGAAAATCAGATAGATACTTTGATTATTAATGGCGCGGAATGTGAACCTTATTTAAGTTGTGACGACCGTTTGATGCAAGAACGCGCGGAACAGATTATCGATGGCGTGCGTTTGATGCTGCATGGTATGGCGGCCGAAAGCGCAGTCGTGGCCATTGAAGACAATAAGCCGCAAGCTTATCTTGCCATGCAAGCCGCTGCACAGCCTTATCCACTGATTAAAGTGCTGCAAATTCCTACCCGTTATCCGATGGGTTGGGATCGGCAATTGATTCGTTATGTAACGGGCAAGGAAGTTCCGGTGGGTTGTCGCTCATCAGAAATCGGTGTGACCATTCATAATGTCGGCACCGCTCATGCCGTCCATAAAGCGCTTCGGTATGGGCAGCCTTTGGTGAGTCGTGTGATTACGGTGTCAGGTGGCGCGGTTGCCAAACCGATGAACGTGGAAGTGCCGCTGGGGACTTTAATCTCTGAACTGTTTGATTTTTGCCAGGTAAATGTGGAGCAAACCGCACGTATCATTATGGGCGGGCCCATGATGGGTGATGCGTTGCCGCATACCGGCTTGCCAACCGTTAAGGCGACCAGCGGCGTTTTGGCATTAACGCAACATGAATTGAAAAACACCGATGAACAGCCGTGTATTCGTTGCGCCAGTTGTATCAGCGTTTGCCCGGCGGGATTAAGACCTCTGGATATGGCGAACAATATACGTATCAATCAATTGGATGTCGCGGTTGATTTAGGTTTAAAAGACTGTATTAGTTGTGGTTGCTGTTCTTATATCTGTCCCTCCAATATTCCGTTGGTACAGTATTTTAAATATGCCTCGGGTGAAGTTGTGGCCAGACAACAAGCCCAGCACAAATCAGAGCAAACCAAACGCTTGATTGATGACCGCAATGACCGAATGGAACGCATCGCCAGGCAACAACGAGAAGAAGAACTGATCCGGCTAGCGGCAAAAGCCGAGCGCGAACGGCTAAAAGCTCAACAGGAGACAATGGTATGATGACAAACATAAAACCTAGCAGTGGTGCGCATGTTGGCGTTAAAGCCAGTGTCAGTCATATTATGTGGCAAGTCATGTTGGCAATATCGCCAGCCACTGTTTATGGGCTGTTTTGTTTTGGCTGGCCGGCGTTAAACCTGTTTATTATTACCGTGTTATCCGCCGTTTTTTTTGAAGCCTTTTGTCTGCGACTGGGTGGCAGGCTTGCCAAGCCGGTGCTAATGGATGGCTCCGCTGTCTTGACTGGTTGGTTGTTGGCTATGACCTTGCCGCCCTGGGCACCGTGGTGGATTGGGGTGGTGGGTTCGGCAATAGCGATTATTTTAGGTAAACAGGTTTATGGCGGTCTGGGACAAAACCTGTTTAATCCGGCCATGTTGGCCCGGGTCGCTTTATTGATTTCTTTTCCTATCGAAATGACCACTTGGGCCAATGTGTCGCCGTTGTTCTTTTCACAGTCACCGGGGCTTATTGAAAGTTGGCACATCACTTTTGTCGGCTTGGACAATTTGGATGCCACCACAGGTGCCACCACCTTGGGGTTTGTCAAAACTGAATTCTCGCAAAACCGACTGTTGGTCGATATCTTAAAAGACTACTCCGGTTTTTTAAATTTTATCGGCTGGACTCGCGGTAGTATGGGGGAAACCTCAACGCTGTTGCTGGGCTTGGGTGGTGTTTGGTTAGTCAGACAAGGCGTTATTCAATGGCATATTCCGGTTTCGTTGTTACTAACGGTTGCTGTGTTGGCCGGTTTTTTTCATGCCCTGGACGAGCAACATTATGTCAGTCCCTTTCTGCATCTGAATTCAGGAGCACTGATGTTAACGGCATTTTTTATAGCGACTGATTATGTAACCTCGCCCAATACGAAAACCGGACAGTTGATTTTTGGCGCAGGATGCGGGCTTTTGATTTTTGTGATTCGTACCTGGGGCGCGTATCCCGAAGGAGCCGGGTTTGCCGTGTTGCTGATGAATTCAGCGACACCGCTGATAGATTATTACATACGCCCCAGAATTTACGGCCGTGATCGCAAAGGCAAGCCCCTTGAAATTCCAAAATCATAAGTCTGCCGGGTGGGCGTTGTAGCCCAAACCTAAACATATAAAAACTTCATGGATAAATTATTAGATGTTTCAAAGTGTTCAAATCCTCCCCAACCCTCCTTTGCTAAAGGAGGGAGCAGATTCCCTTTTTGAAAAAGGAGGGAGTAGATTCCCCCCTTTGAAAAAGGGGGGGTAGGGGGGATTTTAAAATCTCACAGAATTAATACTCAGGTACTTAAAGCTGCTTTCACAAGGATTTACAATGATTAAGCCAGAGCGAAACTCATGAAACTTGACCCAGCTACACGCCAACGCTTGCAAGCTAAAATGGCCGTTTACAGTGAGTTTGTAAAAAACTGGCTGGAACCGTCCAATCTGGCACGCCTTAGACCCAAGCTGGAATTTCAAACGGGGATTTTAGCAGGCTTTGCCTTGCTTGCCAGTATCTTGCTGGGTGTTACCAATTGCAGTACGCAAGGCACTATTCAACAGCGCCTTGATGAAGATTTAAAAAAATCGCTGCAAGAAGTGGTGCCTGTTGCTCTTTATGATAATGACATGTTGAAAGACACGCTAACAATTTCATCCGCTGACTACAATATCGGCGTTAATGAGACGATGGTTTATTTAGCTAAAAAGGATGGCAAAGTGACAGCTGTTTGTTTTAAATTTATTGCCCCGGACGGTTATTCCGGAGCGATAAACATGATTATCGGCATCGACCGGGACGGTAATATTTTGGGTGTGCGCGTGTTGAGCCACAAAGAAACACCCGGTTTGGGCGACAAAATTGAA
>CAIMDR010000628.1 GCA_903839795.1 uncultured Methylococcaceae bacterium
CTCAAATTTGGCGCAAGGCTAACCGTGCAGGCTTGTCTAAAGTTGGACTCAATCCGGTGCAATGGATCGATATTGATTCTACCGTTGATACGGTGTGCGGCACCCAAGAGGGAGCCGCTAAAGGTTACAACCCCAAGAAGAAAGGTGCACTTTCCTATCATCCCCAATTGGCTTTTTGCGTAGAAAGCAAAGAGATTCTGCAGGCCTGGTTTAGAACGGGGACCGCTTATACCAGTAATGGCGTTGTTGAATTCGTCAAACAATTACTGGCCCACTTACCTAACAAAACGCGGCTTATTATTCGAGCCGATAGCGGATATTTTGTCGGCGCCTTATTGGATTTGCTGGATGCCCATAAACATGGCTATCTGATCAAGGTCAAGCTTAAAAACCTGGTCGTGCTGTTGACGGGGCAAAAGTGGACTGCCATAGTTGGGCAACCGGACTGGGAACAATGTACGTTTGACTATCGTTGCGGCACGTGGAAAGTGACACGACATTTCGTTGCGGTGCGCAAGAAGCAACTTAAAGAACAAAGTCTTCAAGTCGATTTACTGGGCACCTCCGAATACGACTATGATTATTTCTGCTATGTCACAACTGAAGTCCTTACGCCCTGGCAAACCCACAAAAAATACGGCGAACGCGCAACTTGCGAAACTTGGATCGAAGAATCCAAGGGACAGATGGGAATGGGCAAGATAAGAACCGCCGAGTTCCTGGCTAATGCCGCCTTATTCCATTGTGCGGTACTGGCTTACAATACGTTGCGCTGGATGGCTATCATGAGTGGTAGTCAGACTCTTCGGCAATGGGAACCCGAAACCATTCGCACCTATTTGGTTCGTGTAGCGGGCAAGTTGCTGATTGGGAACAGACAGTTGACCGTTAAAACGCCTGACAGCCATCTTTATCCTCAGGCTTGGGATGATTGGGTGGCAGTCGGTTTAGGATCGTGATCCTATAGACAAACAAAAACACCAAAATCAATGAATTGTCATTAGCCTTTGTTCGGGAAGGAGGGGTAGACTTGGCCTGTCGCCAGAAAATCTTCGTAATTTTTTGTAATTTCGGATGTGTAGAGGATCAAATGCCATAAATACATAGGCAAAACCGCGTCAGCGGATTTTAAAAAAAATTGAGTATAAAAAAAGCGGGGATTGCCGTCTGTTTTTTAGGGCTTGCAGGATTTAGGTAATAGGTGATACCGGCCCCGCTGGCGGCATAATATTTTACCTCTCTGATAACACTGGACGACATGGATTGGAAACGATTCAAGGCGTATCTCAGGGTTATGCTGTTTGGGGTTGTAAAGGCACCTCAATTGCTAACACTAGCGCAGCGATAGGTACTGGCGCTGCTAATACTGCAAAGATTGTGGCGGCTTGTGCTGGCGTATCAGCGGCTAAGGTGGCAAATGATTATAGTCTCAATGGTTATGATGACTGGTATTTACCCTCTCAGGATGAATTGGCTGAATTGTTTAAACAGAAAGCTGTTGTGGGTGGTTTAACGAATTCTGTTTGGTGGAGTTCCACGCAGGGTACTAGTAACGATGCGTTTGCCCAGTCGCCGGGTCAAGCAGGTGGTAGCATTGGGAAGGACAATGTTTATGCTGTGCGGGTTATTCGGAGTTTTTAACTGTTTATTCATTATTTTACCCATCATATCAATGGGGTTAAATTGATTTACTGTATATTAAAACAGGATAATGAAAGACCTGACCCCCAGAGTTTTTAAAACAGGATAATGAAAGACCTGACCCCCAGAGTTTGCGAATTATCGTATAAACGTAACGGGGAAATTGCGCGACATTCAAAAGGCTGGGGGCAATGTCGTTAAGCGAAAGTTGTTTATAAAGTCGGAGTGCAACTGCTTTAGCTGTTGCCTGTAAAACAGCAAGTAGCCTCGATGTAACGCAGTGGAATCGAGGCTTATCGAAATCAATTATTCATCGATTCCGTTACACTTAATCGAGGCTACTTGCTAATGGGTGACTTCGAATTTGAATTTTTTCAAGCCTTAGGAATCGTTAGCGTTCATGCGAAAGTTGCGTAATTTTTACCAAAGGTGTTGATAATTCGTTATTGTTTGTGATTTATTTGGATTATAATTTTTAAAATTAACTGGCCAGAGGTTTTTTATGCCGACTATTAGTATGTTTTATGGAATTGTTATATGTCTTTATTTCTACGACGATCAAC
>CAIMDR010000629.1 GCA_903839795.1 uncultured Methylococcaceae bacterium
AATCGATTCATCGCGAAATCGCTTTAGCTGTTGCCTGTAAAAACAGCTATAGTCTTTCAGAAATTAAATTTCCATTACATGAAGTTTGGAGTCCATACGGATAACATCCCTTAAAGGGATGGTATCCGTTAAGATCGAAATTATTTATCTGAAAATCTATAAAGCGGTTTTACTCCAGCAGCAGTTTTATAGCATTACGATGCTTAACTATCGGTAGTAGAGCTAGCCGAAAACCACAAATTTTTCTTCGTGTCCTTCGTGTCTTCGTGGTGAAAATCTTTTAGCCTTTCACCTACTTTCTCCAAAATTCCGGCACAAACAAAATAACAATGGAGAATATTTGCACGCGCCCCAGCAGCATGGCAAAGGTGCAGACCGCTTTTTGATAATCACTTAGACTGGCATAATTACCCGCCGGTCCCACTTCGTTTAAGCCGGGGCCTGCGTTATTAAAGCAGGCAATAATGGCAGAAAAAGAAGTCATAAAATCCAGTCCGCTCAATAACAACGCGAATATCAGAATAACAATACTTATAAAATACAGAAAAATAAACCCGGTCACTGAATTAATAATGTCGTTTTTAACAATCGTATCCCCTATTTTTAATGGTCGAACCGCAAAAGGATGAATAAATTTAAACATCTCCAGACGCGCCTGCTTCATTAAAATAATGGTTCTAATCATACGAATACCGCCACCGGTAGAGCCGGAAGAGGCAGACAGACAACTTAAAAACAACATCCACATGGGCACAAAAATAGGCCACTTATTAAAATCTTGGTTGGCAAAACCGCAGTCAGTGGCGATAGTCACTAAATTAAAGGTTGCGTAACGCAAGGCGGTAAAAAAATCCGGATACGTACCGGCATTCCACAGCACCCATGCTGCTAAAATACAACTACCCAAAACCAGTATAAGAAAAGCCCGAGCTTCTCTGTCGTCAATATAAGGATTGAGTGATTTTTTTCGTAGTGCTACAAAATGAGTGGCAAAATTAATAGCCGCCAACAACTGAAAAATAGTGAGTACTACCTCAATAGATAGCGAATTAAAAAATCCGGCACTGGCATCGTGCGTAGAAAATCCGCCCAAACTCATTGCAGAAAATGCATGACAAATGGCATCAAACCAAGTCATCCCCGCCAAGCGTAACGCAATAATACAAGCCACCGTAATACCTGCATAAACCATCCATAAGGCTTTTGCTGTTTGCGCTATACGGGGCGGTAAATCTGATTCTTTAACGGTTCCCGGTGACTCCGCTTTATACAACTGCATTCCGCCGATACCCAAGATTGGCAAAATGGCAACGGCAAAAATAATAATGCCCATGCCAGCAATCCAACACAACTCATGCCGCCACAGGTTAATCGACATCGGTAAAAAATCAAGACCCGTAAAAATAGTTGCGCCCGTTGTGGTAAGACCCGAAACCGTCTCAAAATAAGCATCATTAAAGCTAAGGGCCGGCATATAAATCAGCAACGGAATGGTACAAAAAACCGGTATTAATGACCAGGTAAGTGCCACCAGTAAAAAACCGGCTTGTCGCGATACCTTTTTGGGTGTTCGCAACGTCGGAAAAAACATTAACGCACCCAGTAACAAGGTAAAAAAAGTGCCATCGAAAAAAGCGTCAGTGGCGCCGTCATCGGCTATTTTTGAGGTTATCAGGCAAGTGCTCATCAGGCCACTAAAACCCATGGTAACCAGTCCCAAAATATGAACTATAGTAAGAATGACATTCATGAAGGCATTTAAATTTTATGCGGTATCAAAAAAATGAAGGACTTAAGATGAAACACAAGCATTGTGCTTGTCCATCTTGCGTTTTTAAGGTGTTAAGGTGAGCGGTTGAAAGATTTTCTCAATATTGCTGACCAGCTTTTTTTCCATCGCAAACATCACCACATGATCATTTTCAGCAAATATAGTGTCATGATGTATCGGAATAACCTGGCCATTGCGAATCAAAGCGCCCATCACAATACCGGCCGGAAAATTAATGGTATCAACACGGCGACCGACGACCGATTCACCATTGTTGTTATCATGAGCAATGGCTTCAATGGCTTCGGCAGCACCCCCACAAAGTGAAGTTACTTGAGCAACATCACCACGCCGCACATGCTTTAAAATGCTGCCCAATGTTTCCTGATTAGGTAACACAGTGACATCAATACCCGTACCAGGCAATAATTTGGTGTAGGAATTATGGTTAAGCAGACAAATTGTTTTTCGGGCACCCAAGCTTTTTGCCAAGGACGCGGAGATAATATTGACGCCGTCATTATCGGTAATCGCACAAAACAAATCGGCGCTTTCAATGGACTCATCCAATAACAGCGCCTCATCCGCACAATCGCCTAAAAGTACCACCGTATGCTCAAGATCATTCGCAATTTTATTGGCTCGTATGGGATCTTTTTCAATAATTTTTACCTGATAGTTCTTTTCCAAAGCCAGCGCCAAACGTTTACCAACATGTCCGCCGCCGGCAATAATAATGCGTTTTAAAGGAGCCTCTAATTTATCCAATTCTTTTAATACCCGCCGTACTTCATCGCGGGGTGCCACAAAAAATACTTCGTCACCGGTTTCGATACTGATGTCTCCGGTCACACAAGTGGGCTTGCCTTGTCTAAAAATTGCCACAACACGGGTCTTGCCATCCGACAAACGCTCTCTCAGCGTTTTAATTTTTTTACCCGTTAAAAAACCGTTCGCCACCACTTTAACTGAAAATAACCGAACCAGCCCACCGGCAAAATCTGAAATATGTAACACCCCCGGAAATTCAATTAAATTACGAATTGACTCCATAACAATCTGTTCAGGACTGATAACAATATCAACGGGAATACCGGTCGGGCCAAATAATTTAGGATTTTTCAGATAATCGATGGCACGCACCCGTGCAATCGTTTTCGGACGCTTATGCAAGGCATTAATAATAAGACAAGCCAGCATGTTGGTCTCATCACTATCGGTTACTGCGATGACTATGTCGGTGGTGTCAATTCCAGCCTGCTCCAGCACACTCGGATGCGCCGCATTACCAGCAACGGTTGCAATATCGAAGCGATCTTTTAAAGCATCCAGAAGCTCTTGCTTAAAATCAATAACAACAATATCGTTTTCTTCGCTCGCAAAGGCTTCAGCAACAGATGAACCGGTAACACCGGCTCCAAGAATAAGTATTTTCATTAACAATATACCGAATTAAACAACCATCACCTGAGCGACAATGCTGATACTAAACCGCCCATAGTACCTTAATAATTGTTGATTAACACTTATCAGCCATTGAATTAGTAAAAGTCAGACTAAATAAACGCTTAAAAGCCAGTCTTTACCAAGGCGATATTACGAAATAATATAAAAAATCAATGGATTAAAAACAACTGCCATAATCCAGTAACAACTCCTCACACCCAAAAAAGATGCGCGGGTAGTCTATGCGTATCACCAGCTTCAAGCCGTATTCAAACAACACGGCCAACGTTAACAAACGGGCACACGCCATCCAGACACGTAACGACGTGTTTGCTGAACAGCGCCAAATAGCGGTTGTCCACCAGGCAATAGGCAGTAATAACATCAAATGCACGTCATCCCAACTGGATACCGTCAACAAACCGATTTTTGCCAAAGTATCGGCACCATATAAACCGGCATTTAAAATCAGAAAAAAAGGCCAGAACACCCATACCAGTGGCACTGAACCACTCCAAGCTGAAAATAAATACTTATTAAACACTGGCTGGTGCAAATTTTCACCACGCATCGGCGAGCTTAACAATAAAACAACCAGTAACGCCATAACAATAATCAGCAATTCCAGCGGACTTGCCAAACCAATCCGGGCAAAAAATAAAGGCAACGAATAAATAAACATAACATATCAGTGTTTGTGGAAAAAATGGTCTAGCAACTTAAACGGGACAGATAGCCGCCTTTGTCTGCTTGGTATTTGTAATATCATCCGGCAACTTTCAGCACTACGCGACTTCGTGGGAGCGACGCCTACGTCGCGATTTGAAACGTTAGTCGCGACGTAGGCGTCGCTCCCACATAGCCTCACCAAACCTAGTCCCCGCCTTACTTTATAAACATGGCAAATACATTTAATATAGCTTTCGCCTTGGGGTAATCGTTGTCAACAATATGCTGGTTCATGACTGCGTAGATTCCTTCTTGCCCGGACGGTAAAAGTGTCTGGAACTGCGTCAGCAAGTCTTGAGTAATCATCTTGTTTTCCTTAAGCAAAGTTTCCAGCTCGGTAAAAACGTTCAACAACGTGGTGCCTGATTGCTGTGACCCGCTTTCAGGTGCGGGTTGATTTACCACGTCAACAATCGTGGCCATGGTTTTATCAAAAATCGAAACCCAGTTGGCCAAGGTCACGCTTTCATAATGTCCGTTACGCAGTTGACTATCAAGCTCCGTAGTGGCATTTAATAACGCTATCATGCCCAAATTACCGGCGACGCCTTTCAGTAAGTGTACCTGCTTTTTTGCTTCCGGCAACTCACCCGCCGCAATCAGAGCCAGCATAGCCGGGACTTCGATGACAAACAATTCCTGAAATTCCACCAGCAACTCAAAAAATTGCGCCTCGTCGCCGCTCAGTGTCAGCATAATATCATCCACATCAAAGCCCGGCAGTTTGGCGGCCAGCTCAGCCCAGGACGCCTGATTTACGGTCTCGTGCAACACGTCAGGCGCTGAAGTATTGGGTTCAACCCAACGCAGCAACGTATTGATTAACGCCAAAGGATTAATCGGTTTGGCAACGTGATCGTTCATACCAATCTCAAGACAAATGCCTTTATCGTTTTCCATGGTTGCGGCAGTCATGGCAATAATCGGTAGTTTATTGGCGTCAATCAGTTGGCGTATGTGTCGGGTTGCTTCAAAACCGTCCATCACCGGCATTTGTAAATCCATCAGTACCGCATCAAACTGTTCTTTTTGCACCCACTCCACGGCTTCGGCACCGTTATTGGCAATACTAATCCTCATGCCCGCTTTCATCAGAAACTCACTGGCCACTTGCTGATTTAAGGCATTGTCTTCGACCAGCAAAATATGCCTCTCATATAAAGGACGTGCGATTAAATAAGGATCAACCGACGTGTTTTTAAGGTCATAAGTCTTGCCCTGATAATGATACACATGCAAAATGCTATTCAGTAGATTGGACGCTTCCACCGGCTTGGTCAAAATGGCATCAATACTCACTGACTGCTCGGCGGCCAGCTTCTGCAACGCCTCCTTGCCAACATCAGTGACCATCATAATGACAGGCATCTTTTTTAATGTGTTCTGAGACTTTCTCTCCAGTGCTTTAACAAACTCCAAACCATTCATACCCTGCATCTGCCCATCAACCAGCAACAAATCAAACGGTGTGCCGGCCTGTTCGGCTGCATCAAACTTTTGTAAACCCAGTTCAGCAGATAAAGCCGTTTCTGCCAAGACATGCCAAGACGCAAGCGTCTTTTTTAACAAGGTACAAGATTGTTCCTGGTCATCAACAACCAATACCCGAAGCTCTTTAAGATGCTCGCTATCTTGGGTCCAGTTATAAGGTTGGCCTTTACCACACAAAATGGTAAAAGAAAAAGTAGTGCCTTGACCGGGTTCACTGATCACTTCAAAAGCCCCGCCCATCAGTTGAACCAATTGTTTGCTAATCGCCAAGCCTAAACCAGTACCGCCAAATTTTCGGGTAATGGAGTTATCCGCCTGACTAAAAGGCTGAAACAACCGCTCAATGCCGGCTGCATCAATTCCCATGCCGGTATCTTGAACACTAAAACGCAATAACGAACTGTCTGTGTTATCTTCCACCCGGTCTATCTGAATCTTAATATAACCGGTAGCGGTAAATTTTATGGCATTACTGAACAAATTGCACAGCACCTGCCGGATACGCAGCGGATCGCCCAATGCCGTTAAAGGCACCTCCGGAGCAATATCCAGAAAAATTTCCAAGCCTTTATCTTCGGCACTGACTACAAACAGATCAGTAACACTTTGTAAAACAGAAACGATTTCAAATTCAATACACTCAATATCCAGTCGCCCGGATTCAATTTTTGATATATCCAAAATATCATTCAGTATATTTAACAGCGATTGGGAAGCGCCCTGAATTTTAGACAAATAATCCTGCTGCTTGGGCGTCATTTCCGTTTCCGAGGCCAAGTGGGTCAAACCCAAAATAGCGTTCATCGGTGTGCGTATTTCGTGCGACATATTGGCAAGAAACTCGCCTTTGCTTTTACTGGCCGCTTCCGCACTCAGTTTGGCCTTGATAAGCTCTTGTTCCAGCTGTTTTTGATGGGTAATATCACGGGCAATTTTGGAGATCCCCACTACCTGACCCGCTTCGTCATAAATAGGCGATACGCTGATCGATACCTCAACGATTGCACCATCTTTCTGTAGCCGCTGAGTTTCGTGATTGGTAATTGATTGTTTATAACCCAATTCACTCTGAAAAAAATAATCACACAATTTATCTTGTGGAAAAAGTCTAAGTATACAACTGCCGATCATTTCTTCTGCGGTATAGCCGAAGGTAACTTCCGCCCCCTTATTCCAACTGGTAATAATGCCCTCTAAAGACATGCTGATAATCGCATCTTCCGATGACCGTACAATGGCCTCGTAAAGCGCGACTTGCTGATACTGCATTTTACGTTCGTTAATATCCCGCGAGGACGCATAAAGATAGCGTTTTCCAGAAAGCTCAACGCCTTTGGCATTAATCTCCACGTCAATAAGAGAGCCATCTTTACGACGATGTCGGGTTTCAAAGACGGTGGGGTGCTGTAAGAGTTGCTTAATCATAACGGGCAATTGTTCAGCCGCTATCTGCGCATCCCAATCACGCACATTAAGCCTTGCGGTTTCCTCTAGGGAGTAACCTAAGATATCGGCAAATGAAGTGCTAAAATCGACAATATTGCCCCGCTCATCCAGAATATGAATGCCATCGCTGGCGGCATTCAGTAATACTTTATTCTTCTCGCTTTCATTTAAAACATTCTGTTCTTGCCATTTCCTTTGGGTGATATCATCTATCATGGCCATGTGTCGTGGACTGCTTTTATCGCTTACCTCAAGCGGGACAACGGTCAGGTTAATCCAAGTTATTGTGCCATCCGGCTTTAGGTAACGTTTTTCCATAGTAAATCCCGGAATTTGTCCGGTGTTCATCAAGGCCATATTGTCCAAATCTTTTTGCACATCGTCGGGATGGGTAATACTCATCCAATTGATAGCAACGACTTCCTCCAGCGATTTACCGGCAATTTTGGCAAACATGGGATTG
>CAIMDR010000630.1 GCA_903839795.1 uncultured Methylococcaceae bacterium
CAGTTTAAGATTAAATTCTTTATAATCGACACACACCAGTAAATCAGGTCGTTCAGTTGCAACCAACTGTTCCATCAACTTTAACGCCCTGCGAATTTCACCATAGTGCTTAAGCACTTCAACCACTCCGATTACGCCGATAGCACCTGAGTCGTAACGAATATCAATACCCGCCTGCGCCATTTTTGCGCCCCCCATACCAAAGCCTTTAAGGTCTGGCTGATGTTTTTTCAGCTCCAGAAACATATTGGCGGCGTGTTGGTCACCTGAGGATTCTCCGGCGCTAAACATTATAGTTAACGATTTTTTTTGTTGAGGCATGGATAGGTTTCCCTGGGCTATAAACTAATTAATAGCCAATTCATTGGCAATCATTCCGATCTGTTTAAGCTCGGTTTAAGTGGCAAGTAATTGCATATCGGACGAATGATCGTCGTATTACCTAATGTTAAATTGACACATAATATTTATCTTCTTGCCATTTCCGTGGGTTATTTTGAATATATTCAGCGATTTTTAAATAGTCTTCTTCATTACGAATAACATACTCATAAAAACGTGGCTGCCAGGAAAATTTTGCATTAATTTTTCTCATTTCAAAAGTGCATCTACCCTTATACCAGTTCATAAAACGAGACAAATTTTCATGCAACATTGGGTTATTATTTCCCGTAATTCCTCCAATTTTCCTGACCGTAGAGACGCGATTTATCGCGTCTGGATTGTCAGTACAATTTGAGACGCGATAAATAGCATCTGGATTATCGGCGTTATTTGAGACGCGATAAATCGCGTCTCTACCGTCAGAAATGGGTTTATCAATATTTATTATTCCATGCACATGATTCGGCATGACAACAAAATGGTCTAAAACGACACATGGAAATTTATTTTCTATTTCCAACCAATATTTATTTGCCAAATGCCCCGAATCCGACAAGTACATTTTTCCTTCTTTAACATTGCCAAAATAACAGATTTTATTATCCGTACAAATGGTTACAAAATAAGGGGCATTGGAGCCATAGTCCCAGTTTTTCAATCGGGCAGAAGGAATTCTATATTTACCTTTATACCTATCAACCATAAATCACCCACGTAGAGACGCGATTTATCGCGTCTGTATTGTCGTCCGCATCTGGATTGTCAGCAGTATTTGAGACGCGATAAATCGCGTCTCTACTATGATAACTATTCCGTCAAAACACCCCGAATAATAGCAACAATTTCCCTGATCGTATCATCTTCAAGAAACGGGCAGATCGGCAAGGAAAAACAAGTCGCCGAAACCGCTTCGGTAACGGGTAGACTTAAGCCCGCACATTCTTCTTTAAACACATTTTGTTGATGCAAAGGTACCGGATAATAAACCGCACAGCCAATTTGCTGGTCTTGCAAGGCTTTTAAAATGTCATCGCGACGATCCGACAACAAGGTGTATTGATGATAAACATGCTCGCCCAAACCATCTTCAAACGGGGTAACTAACGGTAAATCCGCCATCAGTTCTGAATACAGATGAGCAACATGTCGACGCGCCTGATTATATTGGTCGATGCGTTTTAATTTGGCTCGCAAGATGACCGCCTGCATTTCATCAAGACGACTGTTATAACCAATCACATCATGATAATAACGCACATCTGAACCATGGTTACGCAACTGCTTAATTTTTGCAGCGGTTTCGTCCGAGTTGGTAACGACCAACCCGCCATCCCCGAAAGCGCCCAGGTTTTTACTGGGAAAAAAGCTGTAGCCCCCCGCATGACCTATCGCACCGGTTTGTTTGCCATTGATGCGAGCACCAAAAGACTGGCAAGCATCTTCAATCAGCTTTAAATTATTTTCCTCACAGATTTGTAAAATTTCAGTCATGTCCGCCGGTTGACCAAATAAATGCACCGGCATAACGGCTTTGGTTTTGGGGGTAATGGCTTGCTCTATAGCGTAAGGTGAAATATTAAAAGTTCTGGGATCTATATCCACAAAAACAGGAATGGCACCGACATATTTAATGGCTTCGGCTGTCGCAATAAAAGTAAAAGCGGTGGTAATCACTTCATCACCGGCACCTATACCTTCGGCAATGAGTGCCAAATGCAAGGCGTCAGTTCCTGAAGCCACACCAATGGCATGTTTAACGCCCAAATACTCTGCGGTTTCCTTTTCGAATGCCTGTACATTAGGCCCTAAAATAAAAGAGCAGTTTTCTATTGTTTCAGCCAGTCCGCGCTCAACTTCTTCTTTGATTTCTGCGTATTGAGCTTTCAGGTTTACCATCGGTATCATGTTGTTCCCTTTTATTTATGTGTGTAGAAACGCGTTTCTAAGGAACGTGCATGAAATAACTTGACCCTTTATATCCCCTCACCCCAACCCTCTCCCGGTGGGAGAGGGAGCAAGATGCCGAAGTTATTTCATGCGCATTCCTAAGAGTGAAAATTGTGTAACTATGCAATAAGGGACAAGGCAAAGATCGGCCATTATGGAGATTAGCTTTAACCTTGCACATCGCACCTTTAACCTTAATTTATTTATCCCCTAATAACCGGGTAATTTGTATCGCGGTTGCCAGTGCTCGCCGTCCTGCTTCACCGGAAACCAAGGGATTTTCACCGGTTTGGATGCAGTTGACGAAATGTTTAATTTCTTCAAGCAGCGCATCGCCACCCTCAAAAACGGATTCTTCCGTAACGATTTCAGGAATACCGGGAAACATTTCTTTTTCACCGGTACGGTATTTGGTCAAAACCCGATTTTGAAAATCAACAGAAATGTAAGAACTTGGTCTAAACAACCGCATTTTTCGTTCCATCTTCATGCTAATCCGACTGGCCGTTACATTCGCCACACAACCATTTTTAAATAACAGCCGGGCATTGGCAATGTCCGTACCTTGGGTCAGAACGGCGGTACCACTGGCATCAATACGCTCTACTTCTGAATCGACCAAAGCCAAAATAATATCAATATCGTGAATCATTAGATCCAGCACAACACTCACATCATTGGCGCGGGGATTAAAAGGCGATAAACGATGCGATTCAATAAACAAGGGCTTTTCATCTTTATCCAAGCCCAACACGGCCGGATTAAAACGCTCCAGATGTCCCACCTGTAAAATCAAACGGTTCGCCTTGGCAATGGCTATTAATTCATCCGCTTCGGCAACGGTCACCGTAATCGGCTTTTCAACCAAAACATGAACACCTGCATTAAGAAAGTCTTTTGAAACCGTGTGATGCAAGGTAGTCGGCACAACAATACTGACGGCATCAACGTCACCCAGCAAATCTTTATAATCGGTTAAGGCTTTTGCGCCATGCTTGTCCGCTACCGCTTTTGCGGCATCTTCGTTAATATCAACCACAGCCACCAATTCACAATCAGGCAAGGAGGCGTATTTTTCAGCATGAAATTTACCTAAATAACCGGTTCCGATAACAGCACATCTTAATTTTTTCATTTACTTAAATATAGTTTAATTCAACTTAACCCGAAGCGAGTTTGATAAAAACAGTGTATCAGCCTGTTATCTGTCCGGTAATAGGATAATGCCAGACATTGTAATCTATCAGGATGCATTCATAAAATTTTGTGGCGTTGGTAACTAAAATCACTACTTACCCCGCATCTTTTTTAGAAGATTATCAGCACGAAGACACGAAGGACAAGAAGAAAGAAAATTTCATGTCTTCGTGTCCTTCGTGTCTTCGTGGTGAATTAAAAAATTGCTAAAGGCCGACTTCTCGGATACCATGACCTTACTGAACGTTTGTTAGGTATCTACTTTGAGCTCAAAAGAAAAAATTTTAAGTGCAGCGATTGTTTTGTTCGCGCAAAAAGGCTATTCGGGTTTATCCATGAGGCAGTTGGCTTTGGCGGTTGATTTAAGCGTTGCGGCAATTTATCATCATTTTCCCGATAAAAACACGCTTTATCTCGAAGCAGTTCGTTTTGCTTTTTCAGACAAAGAACAGGTTTTTGACCAAGTCTGGGGATCTGACTGCTCCGCTGAAGAAAAATTGTCCCGGTTTATTCGCTCATTCATTGATGTGATGCTTGAAGACCACGACTTCCATCGTCTCATGCAACGTGAGATTTTGGAAGCTGATCCAGAAAGAATGCAGCTACTGGCGCAAGGCGTTTTTACCAGCCAGTTTTGTTTACTCATGCAACTGGCGACAGAGTTGGCACCTGAGCAAGATGCTCACCTGCTGGCAACCTCTGTCATAGGATTGGCCAAATATTATATTGAGTATCAGCCCTTACTCAAATATTTTCCCGGCTGGAAACCAGAGCACGAAATGCCTGAAGTGATTGCCGCGCATATCACCACTTTATTATTAAACAGTTTCAAGGCAACGACGGCATGAAAAAAATAATCAGTCTGTCACCCTTCACTTTATTAATAAACAAACTCAACCACCGGACAACTTCCCTTTCAATTGCGGCGATACCGCTCTTGATTTCCGGTTGCATGTTGGGGCCTGACTTTACCAGCCCCGCAAGTCCGGACACCCAAAGCTACACGACTAACAAACCGTCAGGCCGTATAAGCACAAGCTCGTCAGAGTCAGGTGCGGCGCAATCTTTGGCGCTGGGAAAAGATATTCAGGGGCAATGGTGGACTTTATTTCGTTCTCCGCCCTTAACCAAACTCATTGAACAAGCCATGAAGCATAATCCTGATTTACAGGCCGCTTCATCTGCATTAACCGAAGCCCAAGAAAAAGCTTCTGTTCAGGAGAGCTCCTTATTTCCTGCCTTGGACGCAGGTTTTTCAACCAAACGTCAAAAAATTTCCGGCGCACAATTTGGCAACCCCAGTTTTCAGGCGCCTGCTTACAACCTCTCAACCGCATCGGTTCAGGTTGCCTACACGCTGGACGCTTTCGGCGCCATTAGAAGGCAGATCGAAGGCTTTGAGGCTCAAGCAGACTATCAACGTTTCCAACTTGAAGGAACTTTCCTGACGTTGGCTTCAAACGTCGTCACCACCGCGATTCAAGAAGCGTCTTTAAGAGCGCAGATTAGTGCGACGCAGGAAATCATCAGTGCTCAAACCAAAGGACTTGAACTGGTCAAGCAACAGTTCGAATTGGGGGGCGCATCAAAAGTTGACGTCTTGTTACAGCAAACCACACTGGAACAGACGCGAACAACCTTGCCGCCTTTAGAGCGACAACTGGCTCAAAATCGCCATCGTTTGACGGTGTTAACCGGCGAACTGCCCAGCACTGAACTGGTCGCTCAATTCAATCTCTCAGACCTGCATCTGCCCGAGGAATTGCCGCTCAGCTTGCCCTCCAAACTGGTGCAACAACGCCCCGATGTGCGAGCACAAGAAGCCCTGCTACATGTCGCCAGCGCACAAATCGGCATTGCTACCGCCCATTTGCTACCTGACTTTACCATCAATGCCAATGTCGGCAGCATCGCCACCCGGGGAGGTGATTTATTTGTTCCCGGCAGCGCCATCTGGAGCGTTGGCGGCAATCTGTTACAGCCTGTTTTTCATGGTGGCGGACTGATCCACCAACGACGTGCGGCGCTGGCGGCTTACGAACAGGCAGCGGCCCAATACCGGAGCACGGTCTTGCTGGCCTTCCAAAACGTCGCCGATACCATGAGCGCACTGGAGTTCGACGCCGACGGATTGAAGACACAAGATGCTGCCGTAAAGGCGGCGTTTGATGCCCTGGAACTGACTCAAATGCAATACAAAATCGGGGCTGTCAGTTATCTGCCGCTACTTGTTTCGGAGCGCAATTACCACCAAACACGTATTACCCAGATAACCGCGCAAACCCGACGCTATTCCGACACAGCCGCCTTGTTTCAGGCACTGGGCGGCGGCTGGTGGAATCGCCCCAATTTATCTGCCGGTTTATTGGCTGAGCAACAGAAAAAAATCAACAGTGACAAGGCCCAAGGTATCAAGGCAAACGAGCCCGACCTTTTCCGCCTTCAATCTTGGATATTTAACCTTTAACTTTTTAAAAATTTATGTTTGAACAAAATCCAGGCAGGAACCAACCATGATTAAACGTATGATCATTATGCTCATCGTCGTCGGCCTAGTACTCGGGGGCATTTTTGGTTTCATTAGCTTCAAGGGGCGCATGATCAAAGAATATATGTCGTCTCAAGGTGTGCCGCTGCAAACCGTTTCCACCATCACCGCCAACACTCTGGAATGGTCGCCAAAACTGGAAGCAGTCGGTAGCCTGCAAGCCGTTCAAGGTGCCAACATGAGCGCCGAGGTAGCGGGCATTGTAGAAAAAATCTACTTCAAACAGGGCGATAATGTAAAGGTCGGAACCCCTTTGTTGCAACTACGCGCCTATGACGAGATTGCCAAACTGGAATCGCTAAAAGCTAGCGCACAACTGGCCCGGATCACTTACAATCGTAACCAGGCACAATTTAGCGTCAATGCCATCAGCAAGCAAACACTAGACATAGACAAAGCAAGCCTTGATGTGGCTCTTGCCAATGTTGGACAACAACAAGCACTGGTCAACAAAAAGCTTATTCTTGCGCCCTTTACCGGTCGCTTGGGCATTCGACTGGTTGATGTAGGTCAATATCTTGAAGCAGGCACAGCAATCAGCACCTTACAGGCTCTGGACACTTTATTTGTGGACTTTTTTCTGCCACAACAAGCCTTGGAATCACTGAAAATCAGCCAAAAAGTAACCCTCAAAACGGACGCTTATCCCGCGCAAACATTTACCGGCGACATTACCGTCATCAATCCCAAAGTTGATATCAACACCCGCAATGTTCAGGTAAGAGCCACGCTAAATAACCCCGATAACAAACTACTGCCGGGCATGTATGCCACCGTTACTATTGCAACCGGACTGGCGCATCGCTATATCACGCTGCCGCGTACCACCATCACCTTTAACGCCTTCGGTTCTACCATCTATCGGGTAGATGCCAACGGCCAAGACGAAACCGGTAAACCCAAGCTGGTTGCCAAACAAAGCTTTGTGACCACCGGTGATACGCGCGGCGACCAAATCGCCATCCTGACCGGCGTTAATGAAGGCGAAACAATAGTGACGACCGGGCAGATTAAACTACGCAACGGCTCTCCTGTTATTGTTGATAATTCAAGTCAACCCAGCAACGACGCCACTCCGCAACCCAAAGACCAATAAGCAGCCATGAATTTTACCGATATTTTTATTCGCCGGCCCATCCTGGCAACGGTAGTCAGCATGATGCTGTTGGTATTGGGTTTGCGGGCGCTCAGTGAATTGCCCGTATTGCAATATCCACGTACCGAGAACGCCATAGTCACTGTCTCTACCGCTTACTATGGCGCTGATCCGGACATTATCGCGGGCTTTATCACCACGCCTTTGGAAAACAACATCGCGCAGGCAAACGGCATCGACTATATAACGTCGACCAGCCAAAACAGTGTCAGTACGATAACCGCCAATCTGCGACTCAATTATGATCCCAACAAGGCCTTGACGGAAATCAATGCCAAGGTAAATGCCGTACTTAATCAATTACCGCCAGAATCGCAAACGCCGGTTCTGAGCGTGAAAATCGGTGAAACCATTGATGCCATGTATATCGGCTTTTCCAGCGAAACCTTGCCTGCCAACAACATCACCGATTACTTGATCCGTTCAGTACAGCCCAGATTACAGGCCGTCGAAGGTATTCAGACTGCCGAGTTACTGGGTGGCAAAAACTTTTCCCTGCGTGCCTGGTTAGACCCCAACAAACTGGCGGCTTACGGACTCACCGCCTCCGACGTCAGCGCCGCCTTGACCCAAAACAACTTTATCGCAGGCTTGGGCACCACCAAAGGTCAAATGGTGCAAGTCAACTTGACGGCATCAACCAGCCTGCATTCCGTCGCAGAATTTGAGCAGTTAATCATCAAGCAAAAAGATGGCGCGATCATTCGCTTAAAAGATGTCGCTAATGTCTCGTTGGGCGCTGATGATTACGAAGCCAGCGTTTCCTTCGATGGCAACAAGGCCGTTTATGTTGGGCTACAGGTGGCCTCAAGTGCCAATCTGCTTGAAGTGATCGAACGGGTGCGTAAAGTTTTTCCTGATATTCAGGCTCAACTGCCGGAAGGCATCAGTGGTAAAATCGTTTACGACTCAACAAAATTTGTTGACAGCTCTATCCATGAAGTCATCCATACCCTGCTCGAAGCGTTAGTGATTGTGACCTTGGTGGTGTTCGCCTTTTTGGGTTCACCCCGTTCAGTGCTGATACCGGTTATAGCGATACCGCTGTCTCTGATCGGCACCTTTACCATCATGTTGATGCTGGGTTTTTCCATTAATTTATTAACGCTGCTGGCCTTGGTTCTCGCCATTGGACTGGTCGTTGATGATGCCATCATTGTCGTCGAAAACGTCAACCGGCATATTGAAGACGGCATGCAACCGATTCCCGCTTCACTGCTGGCAGCGCGGGAACTGACCGGCCCCATTATCGCCATGACCATCGTGTTAATCGCCGTTTATGTCCCCGTCGGCTTTCAAGGCGGACTGACCGGCGCGTTATTCTCGGAATTTGCATTTACAGTGGTCGCTGCGGTAACCGTTTCTGCCATTGTGGCGCTGACTTTGTCGCCGATGATGTGTTCCCGCTTGCTTAAATCCCATACCCACAACCGCAACGGCTGGGAAGAGCGTATCGTCGACTTTATTGACCGTAAAGTTTTTGCAATACAACGTGTTTATTCACGTACATTGCACGGCTCACTTAACTTTTTACCCGTGACCGCTACCTTTGCAGCCATCATACTCGCCAGCATTTACTTTCTTTATACCAGCTCCAATAGAGAGCTTGCGCCGCAGGAAGATCAAGGCGTCATTATCACCATGTCAACGTCAGCGCCGGATGCCACGCTTCAACAACGCTTGGTTTATGCTGAACAGGTTTTTAAAAAATTTATGTCCCACACGGAAACCGATCACGTTTTTCAGCTCAATGTGCCCGGTCAATCCATCGCAGGTACTGTTCTAAAACCCTGGGATGAGCGCACGCAAACGGCCACTGAACTGCAACCCATCATTCAGAAAGAAATGAATGAAATTGCCGGGGTTCGTGTCGCCGCCTTCCAACCACCGCCACTGCCAGGCAGTAGCGGTTTGCCGATGCAATTTGTAATCGGCACGACTGAATCGTTTGACCAATTAAACACCGTAACGCAGCAATTTATGCAGGAAGCGCAAAAAAGCGGCATGTTTATCTTTCTCGACACGGATCTAAAAGTCGATAAACCGCAATCACAAGTGGAAATTGACCGCAATAAAACCGCGCTGCTGGGACTGAGTATGCAAGATGTCGGCTCGTCACTGGCCTCCATTCTGGGCGGTGGTTATGTTAACTATTTTAGTATGACCGGAAGATCGTATAAAGTTATTCCCCAGATTCAGCAAACCTCACGGCTTAATGCGGATCAGTTACTTAACTACTATATTCGTGCGGCCAACGGCGCCTCCGTTCCCCTATCCACCATTGCGACTATCAGCACCAAAACGGTACCGCAATCATTGAATCACTTTCAGCAATTAAACGCTGCGATTGTTTCGGGCGTGCCTTTTCCGGGCGTTACGCTGGGAGATTCAATTAATTCATTAAAAGAAATCGCCGCAAAAACATTACCGCCGGGCTACACAATAGACTACGCGGGGCAGTCACGCCAACTGGTTAATGAGTCCAGCGGTTTTATTTTTACTTTTGGCTTTGCTTTAATCATTATTTTTCTGGCGTTATCTGCGCAATTTGAAAGCTTCCGTGACCCACTGATTATTTTGGTGTCCGTCCCCATGTCCATCGCCGGGGCGCTTATATTTATTGCCTTGGGTATCGGCGGCGCAACCCTTAACATCTATACCGAAGTCGGCTTGGTTACTTTGATGGGCTTAATCAGTAAACATGGCATCCTGATTGTCGAATTTGCCAATATCAAGCAAAAAGAAGGCATGTCCACACGTGAAGCAATAGAGACGGCAGCCGGTATCCGGTTACGCCCTATTTTAATGACGACCGCCGCCATGGTGCTGGGGGTCTTGCCGCTTATTTTCGCAACCGGCGCGGGTGCCGTATCGCGTTTTAACATAGGTCTGGTGATAGCGACCGGCATCGCCATCGGTACTTTGTTTAC
>CAIMDR010000631.1 GCA_903839795.1 uncultured Methylococcaceae bacterium
CCATCACTGGTAGCGCGATCCAAAAACAGGTATTAACAGCAACGAACACGATGGCGGATATCGATGGTCTGGGTACAATATCCTACCAATGGCTGGCCAACGGCACGGCCATTAACGGTGCAACCGCTTCAACACTGACCTTGGGACAGGCACAAGTAGGCAAGGCGATTACCGTTCAAGCGGCTTATACCGACCTACTGGGCACCATAGAGAAAGTGACCAGCTCGGCAACAACCAATGTGGTCAATATTAATGATGCGCCTGTGCTCATTCAACCAACCGCTACCTCTTATACCGATACTGCTTTTGATGATACCCTTGCAACCGCCACAGGTACATTAAGTGCCAGTGATATTGATGGCAATGTCTTAACGTATGGCATCACAGGCGGTATTGATAATGGCGCGGGGGCTTTTACCCAGACAAGTGCTTACGGTGTGTTGACCGTTACCAAAGTGACTGGTGCGTATAGTTTTGTGACTAACGATGCGGCCATTAATGCCTTAAATGCACAGGCAAGTACCAGCTTTACAGTGACTGTTTCTGATGGTTTTCTGAGTGACAGTAAAACGCTCGTTATTAATATTGCTCAACTAGGTATTACTGAATCCAATGGTAATGATACCTTGAACGGCACAACCGGCAGTGACAAGATTAACGGCTTGGCAGGCAACGACAGCCTCTATGGTGGATTAGGCTCCGACAAATTGACCGGCGGTATCGGCAGCGATACTTTTGTCTTTAAAACCAGTGCTGAAAGTGTTAAGGGTTTAGCTAGAGACACCATCACGGACTTTACCCATAGCGAAGGTGACAAAATTAATTTGGCAGGTATCGATGCCAATACTATAGTAGTCAATGACCAGGCCTTTACTTATATTGGCGCTACGGTCTTTACCGGTGTGGCCGGTCAATTGGATTATGTTAATGGCATACTGGCAGGTGATACCAATGGTGACAAAGTGGCTGATTTTGAAATAGCCATTACCTTGGTGGGTGGTACATCGTTGGTCAGCGCGGATTTTGTGTTGTAAGACATAATGAGATTAAGGACAGGGATGTGCTGCTTGTTGGCTGGCTTGCTTAACCCGGATTTACTATTTGTAGTGCCACAAGAGGTTTTTAGATATTGCCAACCCTAGGAGTCTGTCGGACTTATGGATTTATTAAAAACAATAGGTTGTAAATTAGCCGAAGACAATTCCGTTAAGAATAACGTCAGAAGTGTGTAATCAGCATAAAATCCTGTAACTATTAAAAATAAAGTCATATTTATTCATATAGTTATAAGTCCGACATGCTCCTAGCGTGCAAACCTAAGAGTTTGTAGGTCTTATTGTCATACAGGGTATGAATAACTTAAGATTAAGTATTCACTTACTCCTCTTTTTCAAAGAGGGTAAGTGAATATTGAATCGTCTTATTACAAAGAGTTCGGTGAGTTAACTTCAGCTTCGGACGCCCATTCCAGCCATTCAGTCAGAACACACAGCGTCCAAATGGCGCGGGCATGATCAGCCTTGCGTTGGGTATGTTCCTGCAATAGTTCCACGGCCACCCGGCGATTAACGCCGACCTGATCCAGCAGCGGCGAAGATAATCTCGATTTTGCCCATTCATAAAGCGGTTCGCGCAACCAACTGCTTAACGGTACAGAAAGCCCCCTTTTTTTGCGATGCACTATATCCGCAGGCAGGTAGCGCAGCGCGTACTGCTTTAAAAAAACTTTGGTTTGTAAGCGGTTAATGCGCTCTTTTTCCGGAAGGGTCGCGGCAAATTCCATGACTTCCTGATCAAGAAACGGTGCGCGTAGCTCCAATGCCGACTTCATGCTGGCACGGTCTGCCTTGGTTAATAAACCTTCCGCCAGCGACGTTTCCAAATCATGCTGTTGCAGTCGATCCAGCATTTCTGTTGATAAGTAGTTTGGCCTGGCAAGCAAGGGCGGCGTTACCCCGAGGCGGTTTAAAATCGCCGGTGAAATGCAGGATGTCCAGAGTATGTGACGACCCAGAAAATCCAGTTCGTCGCCCTGAATAAAGCGTTTAAGCAGGAAAGGGATGGTGACTTTCTTGTCACTGGTCGGCCAGCTTTCTACCGCACGTCGAACCAGTGCCCTGACCGAACCGGGAAGTCGTGCATAATAACCCGCAAGATTTGCACCAAAGTAAGTCGGATAGCCGCCAAAAAGTTCATCAGCACCTTCGCCAACCAGTGCTACGCGTACCTCTTGAGCGGCACGTCTCGCCAAAAGAGCGCTAGGTACCCAAGCCGGGTCGGCCAACGGTTCACCCACCTGCCGAACAAGCTTGGCGATAGTGGGCGGGAAATCTTCGGGGCGCACCCAAACGGGTACAAACTCAACACCCAGGGTGTTGGCGACTTGCTCGGCGTAGTGGCCTTCGTCATACGATGCTTCAGTGAAGCGAAGGCTGTAGGCTTTCAGGGTTTTTTCAGGACGGATGGAGCGGGTGACCGCCGTAATTAAAGAAGAATCAAGTCCGCCGCTTAAAAACAGGCCAAAGTCGACATCAACTTCGCTTTGCTTGCGCACTGATTCCCGAAAAATGTCATCGAAGGCATCCAATGAGCCGGTTTTTTTGGTCGTGTTAACGGCATTCCAGCTCCAGTAATGTCTGCGTTGAATACCAGAGGCATCCAGGGTGAGTATTTCGCCGGGCAACACTTTTTGAATGTTTTTAAACGGCGATTCAGGTGCGACAAAAAAACCGGCCTGCAAATAACTGTGAACCGCGTTTGGACTGATGGAAAAGTCATGTTTACCGGGAGATACCAAAGCGGCTATCAGCGAAGCAAAAGCCACGACGCCATCGTTGATTGAGTAAAAAAGCGGGCGTTCGCCAGCCCGATCGCGGGCAAGCAACAGCTTTTTGGTACGGGGATCCCAGATGGCGATGGCAAAAGCTCCCTTGAGCCGTTCCACAAAGGCATCGCCCAGTTCAAGGTACATGGCCGGAATAACGGCAACATCGGTGCTCTGCTCAACCGTGCGTCCGCGCTCAAGCAACCATTCGCGTAGCTCAAGGTGATTATCAATCTCGCCATTACAGGCCATCATGACACCGCTGTCCGGGTCAATAATCGGCTGTTTGCCGTCGCTTAAGCCTCGAATGGCCAATCGGGTCATTCCAAAAACAGCAGATTTATCGCCGTCAATCCCGGTATCATCGGGGCCGCGATGCATCAACGCGTCAATCATCTGGTTAACTTGCTGCGGTATGGATTCGTCTTTCACCATGCCGTCGGGTAATACTAAACCACAAATGCCGCACATATCAGTTCTCTGCAGGCGTCGGCAGTAAGATTGCCGAATATTTAGAATTTAAATCAACTA
>CAIMDR010000632.1 GCA_903839795.1 uncultured Methylococcaceae bacterium
GTCCTCAAAATTTGGTGCAGAACCGGATGAAGCTGTCGACCTGATTTTAGAGGCGGAAAAAGCGGGGCTTATCGTCGAGGGACTGAGTTTCCATGTTGGAAGCCAAACGACCAATTTTGAGAACTACGTACAAGCCATTAATATTGCTGCGCTTATCTTTAAACAGGCCAGTGAGCGTGGCTATAACAAGATGAATTTACTGGATATTGGCGGCGGTTTTCCGGCTCCCTACGACACTTCTGTAAAACCTTTTAGTGAATTGGCGAAAAGGATAAATTCTGAACTGGAAAGACTCTTTCCACCCAACATAAAAATTATTGCCGAGCCGGGACGGTTTTTTGTTGCGACAGCCGGAACCGCAGTCTCGACAATCATCGGCAAAGCAGTTCGGCACGGCAAGCTTTGTTATTACATCAATGACGGCGTCTACAGTACTTTTTCCGGTATAATTTTCGACCACTGCCAATATCACTTTGACGCTTTCAAAACAGGGACGACCCAGATTTGTACGGTATTTGGCCCTACCTGTGACGGACTGGATGTTATTTCCATGACCGAAGAACTTCCAGCCGATTTGGAACGCGACGATCTTCTATTCAGCAGAAACATCGGTGCCTATAGCGGAGCGACAGCCACTAATTTTAACGGCTTTGCACCCGCCAAGGTGGTACACATCAACCGCTAACTGTTTAATGTATTTTATTCACCACGAAGACACGAAGGACACGAAGAAAAACCAAAGAAAAATCTTCGTGTCCTTCGTGTCTTCGTGGTGATTCGAGTTACCCTTACTTGTCTTTTTTCTTGCTTGATTTTTTCTCTTTTCCTGATTGCGCTTTATCTTTCAACGGCTTTACCTTGGCAGGTTTGCCTGGAGATAGGGCAATCATGGGGTTTGCTGCGGAAACCGTGACCGTAGCCGTCGATTTTTCAAGCTCTTTCTCAAGAGACCTCACGGTTCCGTCGAAAGAATACTTGCTGTCAGGTTTTATTTCCTTTACTTCGGTCGGCAGGCCGATTTGGTCAAGAATTTTAATAAACGGTTCCGGATCAAGCTCTTCAACATTGACCATTTTCTTCACATCCCAGTCTCCACTTGCAATCAGCATGGCTGCTGCAATGGGCGGGACACCAGCCGTGTAACTGATTCCCTGTGACTCGACTTCTTCAAAACAGTGCTTGTGATCCGAGACCTGATAGATTAATATCTCGCGCTTTTTTCCTTCCATCCAACCCTTGACGAAAGTACCGATACAGGTATTTCCAGTATAACCGGGAGCGAGCGTCATGGGATCAGGCAATAGCGCCTTGACCACTTTAAGCGGCACCACCTCTTGGCCGGTCGTTAACGTCACGGGCAGATGTGAGAGAAAACCAAGGGTGCGTAGTACGGTAAATACGTTGATGTAGTGGTCACCAAAGCCCATCCAAAAGCGGATACTTTCGGCATCAATGTTTTTTGACAGGGAGTGCAATTCGTCATGACCGTTCAGATAGATCGGTTGCTTCCCGACCACCGGAAACTCATATTCCCGCTTCACCGAGTGAGTGGGGAATTCTTGCCACTGCCTATCAATCCAGGTCCAGACTTTTACAAATTCCCGAAAATTAATCTCCGGATCAAAATTGGTCGAAAAATACCGGCCATGACTGCCTGCATTCACATCCAATATATCTATCGTATCGATTTTATCAAAGTAACGTTTCACCGCAAGAGCGCAGTAAGCGTTGACCACGCCCGGATCAAAACCGGCACCCAAGATAGCGGTTATCCCCTTTTCAGCGCAGAGGTCTTCGCGCTTCCATTCGTAATTGGCGTACCAAGGTGGCTCTTCACAGACTTTGTCCGGATCTTCGTGAATAGCGGTGTCGATATACGCCGCACCGGTCTCAATGCACGCCTCCAACACCGACATATTGATAAAAGCTGAGCCAAGGTTAATCACAATCCCCGATTTGGTTTTCTTGATTAGCTTTACGGTCGCCGGAATATCCAAGGCATCAAGTTGTGCTGAATACAGCCGACCGGCCGGATTCTTGAGATGACCTTTCCGGTTCACACTTTCGATTATCGCATCACACTTGGCTTGCGTTCGTGAGGCGATGCAAATATCGCCCAGCACATCGTTGTTCATCGCCGCTTTGTGCGCAGCAACATGTGCCACTCCGCCAGCGCCGATAATCATTACATTCTTTTTCATGTTATAAATCCCTCTTATGATAAATTACCCAAGTAATCTTTATAGTCAAAGCTACGTATCAGTTCTACAGTGCCGTTCAGCCTTTTTACTACAATCGAAGGCATCGCAACCCCATTGAACCAGTTCTTTTTTACCATGGTATATCCCGCTGCATCTGCAAAGCGCACTTCGTCGCCAATCTTTAACGGCGCTTCAAGTTCGTAGCTGCCGAATAAATCGCCCGCCAGACAGGTTCGGCCGGTAATCATAACCGGTTGATTTCCCAAGGCCGGCAATGAAATTTTAGGATTTGTGTTATAAATCAGGTGATCCAGCATGTGCGCTTCGATAGAGGCGTCAACGATAGCGATGTCAACTTCGTTATGAACGACATCCAGCACCGTGGTGACCAATTCAGCACTACCGGTAATAGCTGCCTCACCCGGTTCAAGGTAGACTTGCACACCGAACTTTTCTGCAAAATCCTTTAAAATCCGGCAAAACTTTTCCAGAGGATAGTCGGCTTTAGTAAAATAAATGCCGCCTCCAAAACTGACCCAGTGCATTTTTTTTAGGACAGTCGCGTACTTTATGGCGATTTGGTCCAGGGCGGCAGCGATGTTTTCGATATCGTCATTTTCGCAGTTAAAATGAAACATCAGCCCGCTGATCAAATCGGCCGCTGATTTGAGTTCAGACTCACTACAAACCCCCAGCCTTGAATATCGGCGTGCAGGGTCTGCCAGATCAAAGTGAGAATAGCTGATGCCCGGATTGACACGCAGTCCGACTTTCAGGTTACGTACAGAGTGATGGAACAGCTTAAGCTGAGAGGTAGAATTAAATATCACCTTGTCGGCAAATTGGGCTACCGCTTCAATTTCATCAGCCGAATAAGCAACGCTGTAGGCATGTACCTCCTTACCGAATTTTTCGTGACCTAACCTCGCCTCGAACAGTGAACTGCTGGTGGTGCCGTCCATGTATTGACGCATCAAATCAAATACGCACCATGTTGAAAAGCATTTGAGTGCCAAGACAGATTTTGCGCCGGATTCTTCGCGTATGTGTTGAATGATTTCGAGATTTTTTAGTAGCCTGATTTCATCGATAAGATAATAGGGCGTGCGCAATTGCGGCATTTTGGGTCTCGCAGAAAAGCGATAAATTTGATAAAGAATAAAATCATTAATACTATTTGTCAATGCCTTTGAAATTCCCAATCAGGCACTGGTTGCAGGCAGTTCATCCAGGCGTTCGGCATCGTTGATGCAGTCCGCCCATGGTTTGGCATGTCTGGCTCGTAATACTTCGGGTACGGCAATGCCTGTTACTGCGCAAGCACTGCCCCAATAATTGAGCATTGCATTGCGGAATGTTTTTTGGCCGATTCTTTGGCGCACCATGCGTTCAACTTCTGTACCTTTAATCGCATCATCAGGGTATTTTGCCAGCTCTTCCTGAACCTGATCCTCATAATCACTAGCTGCTTGATTTGGTAGCGCCTTAGCAAGTTTAGCCGCTCTCCGTAACAGCTTGGCCAATTCATCGGTGGTCGACACTACAAACTTGACATTTTGCATTGGTATTGACATGAAACTGCGAACCAACTCAGATGATAATAATCTGGAAACAGTTGAAGTGACCTCAAGCAACCATTCGTCTCTTTCCAAAGAAATAGTAACTTGGGCGCGATGTTGAGCAGAACCAAGCAACACCTTATCGTCCAAGTTGGGGATAATATTCTCAAAACCATTCTCATGGCCGATTTTTTCCATCAAGGTGTGTTGTAATATATTCATCAAGCATTGCAGTTCATGCTATACAGGCTGTGAGCTTAAGAAAAAATCGCAGCCAGTACGAAAATTTATTGGCGTTGCTTGATCTGTGAAACATTTCCAAAACGCAAATGCTTGTCGGATCATTATTAGCAAAATTCATAACAACCAATCTTCCTGCTTTAAACCTGGAACTCTGGCAAATTCGCGGGTATTATGAGTGACAACGGTTATATCGTAGGCAAGGGCAATGGCTGCAATCTGCAAATCATAAGGGCCGATCGGTGTGCCTTGACTTGCCAAATGGGCGCGGATGTCGCCAAAATGCTGCGTTGATTGATCCGCAAAAGGTAAACTTGGCCGCCACTCCAACAAGATGAGCAAACGAGCACGATTCTGTTCTTTTCGATTGCTCTAGGCCACGCCAAACCATAACTCAGCTTCAACCGGTGCGCACAAACCCGCAATGTAGATTGGCCAGCACGGCGGACATGATTCAGCATCTGAGGATGCTCTTTAAGCAAGGCAATGGCTGCATTGGTATCAAGCAAATAAATCATTAGTCTAATGCCTCGCGCAGGGTATCAACACCCAAATCTTTATCGCTAATGTCATCAGGAAAATCTTCGCTCAAACCACCTACTATGGCAGCGAGAAAGGCCTCGGTATCGTTCAGCTGTTTTATATTATGCGGTACCGGCGCGTAACATTGTTCCAGAAATTCTATGAAATCGAGAGCTTCACGAGCAGCGATTTCTGGGAGATTAAGACTGTGTTGATAAATACTTTCGGCCAGGTTCATAGGGTATTTCTCAGCTAATTAAGGTGGATATTTTTGCCTAATCTAGCTGTCATTGTTGACCTAAAACAGAAGGAGCAACAGCTAGGTTATTCATTTGTAAGGTGTATCTTTTCAATCAAAAAATTACTGTACGCGGTTCCATTGAATCGCCCGCCGCCAGTGTTCACTAATAGTCTGGGTAAATTCAGCTCTCACAAGTTTACCAATTTATCATGTTCAATTTTATCCTACGCTTACAGAACTAGTCGATGAGTAGTAGTTATTCACCTCCCCCTTTGAAAAAGTGGGAGAGCAAAGCGAGGGGGCCGAGGGGGATTTATCTAATAAAATTCCCCCTAACCCCTCTTTTTCAAAGAGGGGGACTGAATGATTACGATGAGTAAGTAATCGCCGAACCTTTTACCAGAGTCGGCTTACCAAACACCCGCTTTACCCAAAGCACCCAAGGTACCTAAAGTAGCCAAAGAGTCGACCGTCAATATCAAAGATAAGGTTGCTCAAGGCGCCGACAAAAAAGCCAAAGCCAATAAAACGCCTAAAGAAACCCGAATCACCCGGATAGATATTTACCTTGATCACGTCAAACGCGATACCAAGCGACTGTTGGGGAAAATCCGTTACCTGGTCGCTGACAGTTTTTACGCCAAGACCAAGTTTATTAATGGCGTGGTGGAACATGGCTTGCACGTGGTCAGTAAGTTACGGCATGATGCCGATCTGCGCTGGCTCTATACCGGTGAACAAAAAGCTAAAGGCCGGCCTCGCCAGTACGCAGGCAAAGTTTGGTATCCACTTTAAATCCCCGGGTAAAACGTGGTATGTAAAAAATAAAATACTTTAAAATTAA
>CAIMDR010000633.1 GCA_903839795.1 uncultured Methylococcaceae bacterium
CGCATCATGAGGAAACTGTCGGACCTAAATTTTTGGTGGCTATTTCTGACAACTTTATGTCCAGTTTTTATTTTCCTGACTTTTCAAAAATTGCCACGCTAGAATTTTGGGAAGCCGTTATCAGCATCAGCCTGGTCGGTAGCTTGGAGAGTTTGCTTAGCGCGATGGCGGTGGACAAACTTGATCCGTATAAACGCCATTCCAATCTTGATCGTGATTTAACCGCCGTCGGTGCGGGCAATCTGTTAGCCGGATTAATCGGCGGCTTGCCCATGATAGCCGAGATCGTAAGAAGCTCAGCTAATGTAAACAATGGCGCCAAAACCCAGTGGGCAAACTTTTTTCACGGTACATTTTTGCTATTGTTTGTGGTATTGTTTCCCCGTTTGATTCATAGTATACCGCTTGCGGCTTTAGCGGCTTTACTGGTATTTACCGGTTTTCGTCTAGCTTCTCCAAAATCCTTTGCGAACGTTTTACACATCGGCAAAGAACAGTTGTTTATGTTTGTGGTGACGATTATCGGTGTCTTGGCAACTGATTTATTAATTGGTGTCGCTATCGGTATTACAGCCAAGTTTGCTATCCACCTGCTGCGCGGCGTCAGACTCAACAATCTGTTCAAAATCCACTTTGTGATTAAGCCTAAAGAGGCTGATTCCGTTATAGTCTCAATAGTGGGGGCTGCTATTTTCTCCAACTTTATGTCTTTAAAGACGGCATTGGCTAATCTCGAAAACGGAAAAACGGTCATCTTTCAATTGAATAATGCGTATCTGATTGATCATACGGTCATGGAATTTATTCATGACTTTCAGCATAACTATGAAGGGCAAGGCGGAAAATGTGTATTTATCGGAATGGAATATCATGATACTTTTTCAGCCCATCCTTTGGCAGTGCGCAGAATGAAACCAGGCAATATGAGTCGTCGCAAAAGTGACCATTTGGGCTTGTAATACTCCGGTCTATTAATGGTTAGTTAACAGAGTTATTGGCTTCTGCAAAACCTGTTAAAGGGTTATGCAGAAATCATTGCCAAACCTAGCGTAACCTGACAACGGTGACAGTTTTGCGGTCAGCGCCTCCGTCGCGCTGTGTGGTGGTATAGTGGTTAGCTGAGCAGCATGTAAACTCACACTCTACTACACTAAACGAGGACTTTTATGAACAAATCATTCCTGTCGATGATGCCAAAAACCGGACTGGCCGGTTTAAAAGAAAACTGGCTTAGCGACTTAACCTCCGGATTTTTGGTTTTTCTTATCGCCTTGCCGCTATGTCTGGGTATAGCGGTGGCTTCGGGCTTTCCACCCTCGGCCGGCATTATTACCGCCATTATCGGTGGCGTATTGGTATCGCGCATTAGCGGTTCTTTCCTGACTATCAATGGCCCGGCAGCCGGTTTGATTGTGGTGCTTTTGGCTGCTGTGCAAGCCTTGGGTGAAGGCGACGCGCTGGCGGGTTACCGTTATACCTTGGCCGCCATTGTAGTCGCCAGTGTTGTACAAATTTTAATGGGGCGGTTTAAACTGGGGCAATTAAGTTCCTTTTTTCCTGCCTCGGTGATTCATGGCATGCTGGCTGCGATTGGCATTATTATTATCGCCACACAAACTCACGTTATGTTGGGTGTTACGCCGGAGCCCGGCAGTTTGTTTTCAATCATTGCACAGATTCCGCACAGTTTGTCAGTCATGAATCTGGATTGTGTTCTGATCAGTTTTTTAGGCTTACTCATATTGATTATTTGGCCTTTAAGCGGAAGCAAAATCCCCGCTCCGGTTATTGTCATATTAATGGGCATCGTGTTCGCTTGGCATTTTGGTTTTCAGGAAGCGGCTACCAGCGGCTCACACTATCTGGTTACAATTCCCGATAATTTTATGGCCGGTTTTTATTTTCCCGACTTTTCAAAAATAACGACAATGGCCTTCTGGGAAGCCGTGCTAAGTATCAGCTTGGTAGGCAGTCTTGAAAGTTTACTGAGTGCGACAGCGGTAGACAAGCTTGATCCCTATAAGCGAACGTCTGATCTTGATCGGGATTTAACAGCGATTGGTATAGGCAATCTGGTCGCCGGTATGATTGGCGGCTTGCCGATGATTGCTGAAATTGTCCGTAGCTCGGCAAATATTAATAACGGTGCAAAAACCGCGTGGGCCAACTTCTTTCATGGCTTGATATTATTACTGTTTGTCGTCTTTTTTACCGGTTTTATACAACGTATTCCTTTGGCTGCTTTGGCCGCCTTACTGGTTTATACCGGTTATCGTTTAGCGTCGCCTAAAACATTCACCCAAGCCTTGGATGTCGGTAAAGAACAGTTATTATTGTTTGTAGTCACGCTTATCGGGATATTGGCGACCGATTTATTATTGGGCGTTATCTTGGGTATTGTTGTCAAACTGGCCATTACCTTGGCAAGAGGCGTTTGGCTTGGCAACCTGTTCAAGATTCACTTTACGATTCAACAACCCGATAACAATACACGGGTAATCAAGTTATTAGGATCTGCCCTCTTTTCAAACATCTTGCCCTTAAAACAAACACTGGCCGGACTGGAACAAGGTAAAACACTTATTTTTGATTTTTCAGACGGTTACCTGATTGATCATACTGTAATGACGTTTATCCATGATTTCCAACAAAACTATGAAGCTCAAGGTGGACACTGTCGACAAGTGGGTAGCGCGTTGGAAACATTTTCAGATCATGCGCTTGCCGCGCGGCTAATGACAGCGGATGACAGGGTTGAGGTGCAAGGTGAAAGCTGAAAGAGCCAAGATTAACCATGGTGGGCTAAAAAACCAACCTTCAGACTTCAGCCTTTAGCCTTTAGCCTTTAGCCTTGAACCCTTGAACCCTTGAACCCTTGAACCCTTGAACCCTTGAACCCTTGAACCCTTGAACCCTTGAACCCTTGAACCTTGAACCTTGAACCCTTGAACCTTGAACCTTGAACCTTTGACCTTAAACACGATAGTGAGAATTTCATGATCCTTTTATCAGCTTATTGTGCGGTACTTCTAAGCTTTGCTTCCGGTTTGCTGGCACTGATGATGCATCAGCGGCAAAACCTGTCAGCAATCAGTGAGTATGGTTTTAACACATTTTTTACCCGCAATGTCCATTGCCGGGGCTGGCTTAATAAAAATCTTGAAGAGCGTCGCTTTCCGGTTTTTTTAAAACAAGCCGTGTTTGTTTTATTGGGCTTGTCCGGTGTCTTTGCTGTTATTGCCGGGTTGGCTGTACTACTCGGCAAAGGGGTTATTACCGACCAGATTGCTTTAGGTTTGCCTTGGCTACCCTGGCATATCCGTTTTGACGGCTTGTCCGGTTTCTTCTTTTTAATTATCGGCATTGCCGTTTGTGCGGTCAGTCTTTACGGCCCCGGCTATGTGCGCACTTATAAAGAAAATGAACATCCCTTTGCTGCCTTGGGTTTATTTACCGGCTTGTTTGTTACCGGCATGTTATTGGTGCTGTTGGCGGATGATGCTTTCATGTTTATGATTGCCTGGGAATTGATGTCGGTCGCCAGCTATTTTCTGGTGGCCTTTCAGCATGAAAATCCCGCTAATCGCCGTGCCGCTTTTCTTTATTTATTAATGGCAGAAGTCGGTGCCTTGTCGATTATTTTAGGGTTTGGCGTACTGGCCAGTTTTTCTGACGGCTTTACCTTTGATGCCCTGCGTGAGGCCAACTTGTCAACCACTTGGGCAAGCATTGCTTTCGTATTGGCTCTGTTGGGTTTTGGCATGAAGGCGGGGATAGTGCCGGTTCACGTCTGGTTGCCGGAAGCCCATCCGGTAGCGCCCTCGCATATTTCAGCACTGATGAGTGGTGTCATGCTTAAAGTGGCCCTGTATGGCTTGATCCGTTTTTGTTTTGATTTGCTCGGTGATGTACAGTGGCAATGGGGCGTGGTGCTGCTGGTTCTGGGTACGGTTTCAGCGCTGGGCGGCATTCTGTACGCCCTGATGCAACCCAATTTAAAACGCCTGTTGGCCTACAGTTCCGTTGAAAACATCGGCATTATTTTTATGGTGCTGGGCTTGTCCATGATTTTTATGGCAAACGGCCATCCGCAACTGGCCGCTTTGGGCTTTTTGGCCGCCCTTTTCCATGCCTTTAATCATGCCTTGTTCAAGAATTTATTGTTCTTGGGTGCCGGCATTATCCATCACCAAACCCATGAATTAAATATCGACATGATGGGGGGATTGATTAAAAAAATGCCCCAAACCAGCGCGTTGTTTTTGGTCGGCTGTATGAGTATTTCTTCATTGCCCCTGTTTAACGGCTTCGTTTCAGAATGGTTGGCCTTTCAGACCGCACTGCAAGTTGATGTGCTGGACAATGGCGTGTTGCGCAGTTTAATTCCGGTTGCGGCGGCGGCCTTGGCGCTAACAGCTGCGTTGGCGGCGGCGTGTTTTGTTAAAGTATTCGGGCTGATATTTCTGGGGCAAGCACGCTCACGAAACAGTGAAAAAGCGCATGAAGTACGCGACAAAGGGATGCTGGCCGGCCCTGCTTTGTTGGCCGGTTTGTGTTTTTTTATCGGGATTTTTCCTGGCGTGATTATTCATTTAATCAACAATGTGTCAAGTCAATTATTAGGCCATACCTTACCGAACGATTCCGCTTTAGGTTGGTTATGGCTGGCTCCGGTTTCTGCCGAGCAGGCCTCTTACTCACCGCCACTGGTACTGATAGGCGCACTGATTGCGGCCGGTATTTGTTATTGGTATTTACGACGCAGTCCTTTAACCGTCATGCGACGGGCCGAAACCTGGGATTGTGGTTTTGGCGGCTTGACACCGCGTATGCAATATACCTCCAGTTCATTTACCATGCCTTTCCGGCGAATTTTCGCCAAAACCTGGATTATCGACGAGCAGATTAAAAAAGACCTGCAAGGCGCAATGGATCAGGATGTGGTCGCTGTGCATTATCAACTGCATATTCAGGATCATAGCTGGCCACGTCTGTATCAACCGATAGCACAAGGCGTAAACAACTTGGCCAGGCAGGTGGGGCGTATTCAAACCGGTAATATCCGAACCTATCTGGGTTACTCGTTTGCTACCTTACTACTCCTGCTCTGGGTGATTAGCTGATGGATAAAAATACAGTCGCACCGTATAACAAAAAGCCCCTGCCCTCTGGAGAGCCACAATGAACTGGTTAATCGCCATTTTACAAACGTCGTTATTTGTCGTACTCGCACCGTTATTGGCGGGTTGGCTAAAAATGTGTAAATGCCATTTACAAAACCGCAAAGCGCCTTCCCTGTTACAACCTTACCGGGATTTACTTAAATTAACGCATAAACAGCCGGTCGTCTCGGAACAGGCATCCTGGTTATTTATAGCCGCACCTTACCTGATATTTTCTGCCACGGTACTGGCGGCAAGCGTAGTGCCGTTAATCGCGGTTAATCTGCCCACCTCGGCCAGTGCGGATGTGATTGTTATGGTGGGGTTTTTTGCCTTTGCCCGTTTTTTTCTGGCCTTGGCCGGGCTGGATATAGGCACCGCATTTGGTGGCATGGGCTCATCCCGGGAAATGACTATTTCTTCGCTGGCAGAACCCGCCATGTTAATGGCTATTTTTACCCTGACAATGACGGCATCTACCACCAATTTATCGGGTGCCATTGCTCATGTATTAAATGAGGGGCTTATCTTAAGACCTTCTTTTGTATTTGCCCTGTTTGCCCTGATCTTGGTTGCCATCGCTGAAACCGGACGGATTCCTGTGGACAATCCAGCCACGCATCTGGAACTGACCATGATTCATGAAGCCATGATTCTGGAATACAGTGGCCGACATCTGGCATTGATTGAATGGGCAAGCCAGCTCAAGCTCATGTTATATGGCGTATTAATCGCCAATATCTTTTTCCCTTGGGGTATCTCTGAAACCTTTGGCGCTAAAGACCTGGGCTATGGTTTACTCGCCATTTTAGGAAAACTGGCCTTACTGGCGATATTTTTGGCAATAGCCGAAACGTTGGTCGCAAAAATGCGCTTGTTTCGCGTACAGGAGTATCTGAGCTTTGCCTATTTATTAGGCTTGCTGGGCATGCTGAGCCACATCATTCTGGAGGCGTCACGATGAAAGTGAAAAATGTAAAAACCAGTACACGGACACAACGAATTACAACGGATCAAATCATCATAAATCCGTGTAAATCTGTTCTAATCCGTGTCACCCGTGTGCCATTTTTTCTTGACTGTAGGCAATAAACCATGAACCTTGAACAAACCGATTTTTATACGCAGGCTATTTTGTCGATGGCGGCATTGGTAGGTCTCACTTCTTTTCTCATGCTGGGACAAGGCCGGTTGTTACGCTTAATCTTTGTCTTTGCCGTACAGGGTTTTCTATTAACCTTAACCACGGTTTTGGCAGCCTACAGTTTAAACAACCCGCATTTATATATTTCTGCCTTGCTGACCTTAGTGCTAAAAGTCATCTTTATTCCTTGGATGTTAAGGCGTGAAGTGTTGCTGATGAACACCCACCGGGATGTTCAGGCGTTAGCAAACAAAACCGTAGTGATGCTGGGCGGTGCCAGTTTGATGGTGTTCAGCTATTACGTATTGCATCCTATCGTACAAACCACCTCGCCGGTCATGCTGAATGCACTGGCGGTCAGTCTCTCCGTGGTGCTGTTGGGCATGTTGTTAATGATCTCACATCGCCAGGCTGTTGCCCATGTGGTCGGGTTTATGTCGATTGAAAATGGTTTGTTTTTTGCTGCTATCGTTGCCACCAAAGGGATGCCCATGGTGGTTGAACTGGGCGTAGCTTTTGACGTATTGGTTGCCGCCGTGCTGTTTGGTATTTTTTTCTTACATATTCGTACCAGTATCGATTCACTGGATGTTGATTTATTAAACAAATTAAATGAGGTGGATAAATGATTGCGGTCTATCTTGTATTATTGATTCCTTTAGCCGGGATTGTGTTTTTTGCACTGGGCGGACACCGGGCAGATAGGGGGAAACTGAATGTCAGGTTTAATGCAATCTGTTTGCTGGCGACCATCTGGCTGGCGGTTAATGTGCTTAATCAAGGCACTATTTTATCGGACAACAAGGCTTTTTTGATTGACCCGTTTAACGTCTATTTGATTGTTCTGACTGCTTTTGTCGGACTGACCACGTCAATTTTTTCCGGCCCCTATATGGCGCATGAAAAAGACTTGGGCAAACTGACGGATAACCGGTTAAAACTTTATTACTCCATGTATCAAGGTTTTATGCTGGCCATGTATCTGGTGCTAACCACCAATAACATGGGCATTATGTGGGTTGCTATGGAAGGTGCAACCCTGGCGACCGTGATGCTGGTGAGTTTATACCGAACCCCTGAATCTATTGAAGCCGCCTGGAAATACTTTATTCTTTGTGGCGTGGGTATTGCGCAAGCGCTATTCGGCACCATTTTGCTGTATTACGCAGCAATGCAGATTGGCGATGGTGAAAGCTCTTTATTGTGGTCGGTACTTTACGAGAACGCCAGTAAATTAAATCCGGAAATATTGGAAATTGCCTTTGTTTTTATGCTGGTTGGTTATGGTACTAAAATCGGTCTGGTGCCTTTGCACAACTGGTTGCCCGACGCCCATTCCGAAGGCCCTACCCCCATGTCTGCGGTCTTGTCCGGCCTGTTGTTAAATGATGCCTTATATGCCGTAGTCCGTAATAAAATGCTGGTAGATGGTGCCAGCCATAGTCATATAGCCGGTTACTTGATGATGGGCTTTGGACTGTTGTCTTTTCTGGTCGGCGCTTTATTTCTGCATCGGCAAAAAGACATTAAACGCTTGTTTAGTTATTCCTCCATCGAACACATGGGCATGATGACGTTTGCTTTTGGTATCGGCGGCCCCATGGCAACGTTTGCAGCTTTGCTGCACATGACCGTACACTCACTGACAAAATCAGCCATTTTTGTGACCGTGGGTCACGCCTCACAGCTTGCCGGAACGCAAAGCATCGATAAAATACGGGGCTTGATAAAAACCCAACCCAAGGTAGGCTGGGGTTTGTTAATCGGTACGTTAGCCATTGCCGGCTTCCCGCCTTTTGGTGTTTTTACCAGTGAGTTCCTGGTTTTGCTGGCCACCATGCACAGCTATCCCTGGCTGGCACCGTTATTATTACTGGGTATCGGCATTGCCTTTGCAGGTTTGTTCAGACACATACAGCCCATGGTTTATGGCGATAAGCCGGAAGGTCAACAGCCCGTTAAAGCCAACTTGTGGCCGGTCATCATTCATTTAGGTTTGGTGTTATGGCTGGGCTTGGCTATCCCCGAATTTCTGGCTAACTGGTTTTCACAGGCCACCTTGTTAATCTCCGGGAGTACGCCGTTATGAGCGCTTCAAATTGGACGACGGATTTTTTAAATCAATGCAATAGCGCAGAATTTTTTATTCTTCCTGCGCGTATCAATCCAAATGCAGTCAACAGCGACGCTCAGAGCGATAAAATCGTGCTGTGGCAAATTGAAAGCAGGCACTGGCAACAATTTGGTCAATACGCCCTTGAACAAAATCTGCGCTGGGTCGCCGGTTGGGCAGAACACGCCGAGACGGTATTTATCGTTAATGCCTGCTTTGAAAAAGAGGGTGTTTATGTGTTGTTACGCACACGCATCAATACCGATAACCCCGAATTGCCCTCACAAGCCACCGTTTATCCTGCCGCCAATCGCAGTGAACGCCATACCCAAGACCTGTTTGGCATTAGCTTTGCAGGACATCCCGATAATCGGCGCTGGATCCGTCATCAAGCCTGGGGTAAACACAGTTATCCGTTACGCAAGGATTTTTCTGTTCAAGGCGAACCCCAAGCCGTTACGCCCCCCGACATGAATTACCCCTTTGTTAAAGCGCATGGCGCAGGGGTTTATGAAATTCCTGTAGGCCCCGTACATGCAGGTATTATTGAGCCCGGACATTTTCGCTTTCTGGCAGTCGGCGAACTGATTTTAAATCTGGAAGAACGTTTGGGTTATGTTCATAAAGGGATTGAAAAAATTGCTGAAGGCAGAACGCCGGACTCTTTAGCGCGTCTGGCAGGGCGAGTTTCAGGTGATACCACCGTAGGACATTGCTGGGCAGCTTGCCGGGCAATGGAGCAAGCCGCCGGTATTACAATCCCGCCACGCGCCGCCTTGATACGCGGCATTCTGGCAGAACGTGAAAGGGTCGCCAATCATTTAGGCGATATGGGTGCCATTTGTAATGATGTCGCTTTTGTGTTTGCACAAATGCAGTTTACCCGCTTGCGTGAGTTGTGGTTACGCACCCATGCCAGCGTTTTCGGCCACCGTTTGCTCATGGACAGAATTGTTCCCGGCGGCGTTAGCTGTGATTTATCAGAAACCGCCTGCGCGTTGATTAAACAGGAGATGCTTCAGTTAAAAAATGAACTGTCAGAAGTCATGCCGGCGATAGACCTTAATTCATCCTTGGAAGATCGGCTCTATACGGCAGGTTATTTGTCGCCAAAAACCGCCGCCGCTTTTGGCACGCTGGGTTATGTCGGTCGTGCCAGTGGTCAGGATTTTGATGTGCGCCGCGACGCGCCCTATTCACCTTACGATCAAGTCACGTTTAAAGTCGCATTGGAAAATCAAGGCGATATCGCCTCACGATTCTGGGTAAGGTATAAGGAAATCAATGCGGCTTTAAAACTCATTGATCAATTTATAGCGCAACTTGCGGAAGGTGACCTCATCTCCTACTGGCAAACACCGCCAGCGGGGAGTGAAGCGCTGGGCATCGTTGAGGGTTGGCGTGGAGAAATCACCACTTATGTTCGCTTCGATAGCGATAATAAAATCGCCCGTTTTTATCCGCGTGACCCCAGCATCCTGAACTGGCCAGCCTTGGAAAAACTGACGCTGAATAATATCGTGCCGGATTTTCCAGTGTGTAACAAATCCCTGAATGGC
>CAIMDR010000634.1 GCA_903839795.1 uncultured Methylococcaceae bacterium
ACCGTATTCTTCAGGAAAATTTAAGGTAAAGGTTTTATGCGCCCCCACTTCAAGACCCAACAGGTTTTCTTCAAACCCGGGAATCATTTTTTTCGAGCCACAAACAACCTGAAAATCTTCCACTCTACCGTCGGTAAAGTTCTCGCCTTCGGAAGTGCCCGAAAAACTGATAGTGATGTTATCGTGCTTTAGAGCGGGACGATCAACAATGTGCCACGTTTGCTGCTGAGCTCTTAACTTCTCAATCATTTGGTCAACATCGCTATCATTGACAGTGGCTACCGGACGCAGAACTTCAAGCTGAGCAACACCTTCCAGTGAAATTTCAGGATAAACTTCAAATACAGCCGTGTATTTAAAGCCATCAACTTCATCCAAAGGCTGAATATGGGGATGCCCTACCGGCTTTAAATCTTGACCCTCTATGGCGTCAAAATAAGTTTCATTAATCAGGTCGCTGGCAATTTCGCCACGAACCCTGTCACCAAACATTTTCTTAACGACTTGCTGAGGCACTTTACCGGGGCGAAAACCATCAATTTTAACATCGCGTGCCAACGACTTTAATCGCACAGCCATTTTCTCCTGAACAACGGCTTCGGGCACGCTAACAGTCATTTTTCTGCTTAATTCTGATGTCTTTTCGACAGAAACTTGCATTTCTTTACCTCACATATTTATAGAAGATTTTTTATGAATACCGATAGACGGCTTAAACGAACTGAAGATAAAACAATCAATTGTTTTATTTTATAGAATTGGATGGTGCGAATGGAGAGACTCGAACTCTCACAGGATAACCTACTGGAACCTAAATCCAGCGCGTCTACCAGTTCCGCCACATTCGCACAATTGAAGGGCAATTATAATGACATGTTGTCTATTTAACAAGGGAAATTTTTGAAATAAATTTACAATCAAATACTCACAGCCACATCAAAACCCAAAAGCCGAATTTCCTCGGCAAACGAATTTAATGTTTCAGCCGGCAAAGCCGCCAGTCGTGGCGCCTCAGGCTGCATTGACGGCCTTGCTATGGTATACAACATGACTTGTTGTAAAGCACAGCCGCTTTTTTTAATATCCCCCAACAAAGCTAAGTAAGCTTGCTTTTCCTTGTCAGAAAAGCCTTGCTTATCAATATCCACCAAACAGGTTTGTAGCTTTGTTGTGCATAATTTTGCGGAAATCATCAGGTTTTCAAAACTAGCCTTACCGCTTTGCGCCGAATTATTAATCAAAGCCCTACCTTCTTCTGTAGCGCTATCCACTTTAAACCAGACTTCGCCACCATAAGACTTTAATACCGTCAAACCCGCCTGAACTTTAGCTTGATGCACTAAACTACCATTGGTAATCAGCACATAAGGACTGCCCGGAAAAACGCCTGCCTCAGTTGCAATTTTGCCTATCAAATCGACCGCCTTGGCAAATTCTTTTAAGCTGGTCGGCTCACCATTACCGGCAATAGCGATATCTTTAATGACACGCTTATCTTCATCAACCTGAAAACGCTCATAGAAATCACCCTTAAGCACGTTATCCAAAAAAAATCTTAACTCCTCTTCCAGCAACTTAAAATCCATTTCAGGTGCAGCACCGATTTTTAAATCGGGTATCTGACAATAAATACAGCGCCAATTACAGGCATTATTGGTATTAAAATTTATACCGATAGACAAGCCCCCCATCCGCCTGGAAATAACCGGATAAACATACTTTAATCCGACAACATCGGAACAATGATCAGTTGTTGTTAATTTCGACACGACAAATCCAGCCTGGAAGTAATTTTAATTACATTATTCTACGATGTTCTAATGCCTTTTATTTAATATTTGAGAATATCTTGCACTTAATTTTTTAATGACAATCAGCATACGAAACCGATGATGCACCTTTCATTTAGTCAAAGCGCCAGCTTTTGACCGTCATTTCAGTATAAATGCAAGCTCTAGTGGTTCAGAGTCTTTTCAATATTGGCTATGTATTTATCGATAAAATGGTGCTCGATAAAAGACGGGATCATATCCCGCTTTTGTTCAAAACTGCCTTTGATTCTTTCCAAAAAGTTAAACCAAAAACCAATATCTTCGTGCAAATTTCCTTGTGCATCAAAGAAGCGAATGCTACCGCCTTCTTGATATTGATTAAGCCGATCCGGTACGCGCGGCACGATATCGTTATCGTTAACAAAACGGAAATACCGGGGTTTAATCTCCTCATCCAAGGCTTTTACAAAGACACGATTTCCAACCCTCGGCTGCCCGAATGTATATAACCCGTTAATCGATTTATAAATACTTGTATCAATATCCAACGCCAGCCGAGCAGCTGCAAGTACCGCAAGCGCACCGCCCAAACTATGACCGGTAATCCATAACGGTTGGCCGTATTGTTGAATGTCTCCCAGTATTGTCGTGATTTGCTTCCAAACGGACTCCAAAGCACGGTCGAAGCCTTTATGAACGAGACCATGCGAGGTATCCTTAAAATCAATGCCGGCATTGGTAAGCCAGTCTTTAAATTTTTCAGTACCGCGAAAAGCGATCACAATGGCACGGCCACTATGAGCAATAAAAAGCTGGGTATCGGTACTGGCCTCGTTAATAAATTCGGTGTTAAATCC
>CAIMDR010000635.1 GCA_903839795.1 uncultured Methylococcaceae bacterium
AAAGCCCGTCATTCCGGCATGGACTGCCGGAATCCAGGCTACAGGGACGTATTTGAAATTACCATCCCTGGCACTGGATACCCGCTTCCCGGCGGGTATGACGGTTACTTGAATACTTGTGTATAACGACGAGCGCTCTGGCGTGGGAATGGTATGTTAAAGATATTATGGGTATCGATCGTTGCTGATTTTTTAACTTTGCGAACAAACATAACTCACATTAATAATTTCATGCGACTCACCACAGAACAAATTGCTATTATTAAACAAAAAACAGCACTGATATTTGGTGACGATTCCAAAATTTATTTATTTGGATCACGAACTGATGATAATGCAAAGGGTGGCGATATAGATTTATTTATAGACTTGGCTAAAGAGATAGAAAACCCTGTTTCAAAAACGATACGATTGAATGGTGCATTACAACAAGCGATAGGAATGCAGAAAATAGATATTATATTCCACGCACCGCCTTATGATTGGAAGCCCATTCATACTGAAGCAAAAAAACGAGGTATCCTTTTATGATCGATAATAAATTACGATTTTTACAAGTAATGCAATTGGTTGATAAAGAAGCGCTGCATTTAGAGCAAATAATACATAGATTTTTTGAAGAGAAAGATACGATTACCCCGGAATGGCTAGAGGAAAAACTAAAAACAGCTACCGGCATCGACCAACTTGAATCTTTTTCGGCAAAGTTTTCACGCCTGCAAGATACCCTCGGTGACAAGCTGTTGCCCTTGTTTTTAAAACTAACCGCAGAGCCAATAGGCACAGCAATAGAAAATCTAAACCGTGCCGAGAAACTTGGTTTAATAATGGATACAGGGCAATGGCTAGGCGCAAGACAATTGCGCAATTTTTTAGTACACGAGTACATTGACGACCTAATAATTTTATTAGAATCATTAGAGCAAGCCAGAATAATGAGCATTGTCCTTATTAATACAGCAAACGCGATAAAGCATTATGCGGAAAAATTGCTATGGATAAAGTGAACGCTAATAAATGAACCTTAATAACAGTATCTCCATCACAGAATCAGGCATGATATTTGGTGCATATCCACCGAACGACGTATTTGAACTTGAAAAAGCAGTCTATGAATAAGCGAATCATCTGCACCAACAACACGGCTCTAATTAATGGCGATGTTAATACCAGTCGGGATTTTTGTTACATTGATAAGCAACTACAGGAAGTGTTGATGAACTTCCCTAAACTGGTACTGGCGCTGGTGTTTGGCTCGGTTGCCGAAGGACGACAGCGCCCAGACAGTGATTTGGATATTGCTGTGGCCGCCAAACAGGCGCTGACAGCGGTTGAGAAAATGGACATCATTGCCGCCTTGGCAGAACAAACAGGTCGGCCGGTTGACTTGATAGATTTAAAAATGGTGGCCGAGCCTTTATTGGGGCAAATTGTGCGGCATGGTCGTCGCCTGCTCGGCAGCGATGGTGAGTACGGAAGATTGATTAGCCGACATCTGTTTGAACAGGCCGATTTTATGCCCTATCGAAACCGGGTATTAGCAGAAAGGCGAGCGGCATGGATCGGGAAGTAGTCGAACAAAAGCTGGAATCACTGCGGCGCTGCTTGCAACGCATTGAAACCAAGTGTCCTGCTGAAGCTGATACACTACTCACAGACTTTGATCTGCAAGACATCGTCTCGCTTAACCTCAGTCGAGCCGTGCAGTTATGTGTAGATATTGGCGCACATCTGATTTCAGGTATGGATGTACCGCCGCCCGATACGATGGGCCAAACGTTTGATAGGCTTGAGCAGGCCGGGATGTTGACTACGACACTGGCACTTAACCTGAAAAAAGCTGTTGGCTTTCGCAACATTGCTGTACATAACTACGATGACATCAACTGGCACATTGTTCACAGCATTGTAAAAAACCACTTGGCAGATTTTTCGGCCTATGCAAAAGTAGTGGTGATGAAACTTGATGAGTAATGCAGGCAATCAGCCAGCCCAATGCCCCGCTAAATTTATGCTTATTGAGATTTAATTTTAAAAGAAACGGTTTTATTCAGTTCGCAACGTTCCAGCGTTGCGTGACGCAAGAGCGTCAGATGCCGGTCGGGGTTATAAACCCCGTCACGCCTCTGGTAGAAATCCGTAGGGGTAGAAAATCTTCTACCCTGATAACACGCAGCATAACATCGGGCAGCTTATCTTCTGCCCCTACGGTTTTAGAAGCCCTGTAAATACCGTAGGGCGCAATTCTGATGGCAATATCAAGGGAAATCCGTAGGGGTAGAAAATCTTCTACCCTGATAACATGCAGCATAACAGTGAGCAGAAAATCTTGGTTACCAATATACAGTCGCTGTTTTAAACGATGCCTTGCTTTTTTATATACTTGCAACTCATTAATTTTAAATGCACTAAAAAGCTGTTTCTTGAGAGATTGTCGAAGGGTAGTTCATGGTTCGACAAGCTCACCACGAACGTCTTAACTTTAAATTGTCCGGCCTTAGTGGGCAGCCCAACATTAAATTGATACTGCCTACCGACACAAAGTCGACGGCAGATTATTCGGCTCAATGTGATTTGTAGTGGGTAAATAATAAAAAACACCGATAAACACAGGCCTTACTTATTAACTAAAAACATCCAAGCCCGTCATCCCGGCATGGACTGCCGGGATCCAGTTGCCATGGATGGCAATTACAAAGCAAACAATTGATTGATTTATAGCTTCAGTTTTAATAAATACCGATGCCGGTCGGGGTTTGCAACCCCGACCGAAACGTTTGAAGGCTTAAATAACTTTCAAAACGCAAGTAACGGGATTACAAACCCCGTCACGCCTCAGTTAAACCTTTTTAAATATTTCATTGAAGCTCTCCCATGGATGGGGAGCGACCCCCAGCCGGATTGTGTAACGAAGTGGAGCAGTAGGCGCGAGGGCATCTTTTATTGCTTGCCCGGCGCTTTTAGCTACACTCCATGAAATTAAGTATCGGTCTTTCCCGACTGTCAGCCCATAACAGGCATCAGGCTTGCGCCCGTAATTGTCACCTCGACAATGATATAAAGGCTTGTCATGTTAGCCGCACTGCCCGCTTATCCGGTTCGTGCTGTTTAACGACTAACGACAGAGC
>CAIMDR010000636.1 GCA_903839795.1 uncultured Methylococcaceae bacterium
ATCGATGATTTCGTCATCGTCAGTAAAATGCATCAAAGGAACAACGGTTGGCTCTTTTTTATCCCGCATCATATCCAAATCAGCTAAAATAAAATCATCCTCTTCCTCAGCGTTGAAATCAGAGGAAAAACTATTCCGTCGGTGTGTTTGTTTTTTAGTCATAGTTGAGTTAATGGATAAAGGGGCAGTAATAACAATAAAAATAGTAGTTTTTTATCGACATTAAAAAAATATTGCCTTATTTTAATACCAATAAAATTTAATGTTCATAAAGTTTTAATCATTTAATGCTAAACTTCTAAAAAATAATTTTATTAAAAATATAATGCAACTAGCTATTACTGTTTTAGGTAACCATCAGATCAACTTTATCGGTGAAATATTGCCGGTTGTGCGGGATTGCAACTGCAATATACTGGAAATAAGATCATCTCATCTTGGCCAATCTGCTGCTGCCTATCTACTCATTCAAGGCAACTGGAATCAAATTGCCAAATTTGAAAACACCTTGGACAACATCCAGAAGCGTCTGGCAATAAAAGTTCATACCCTGCGACCGGATCAAAAGGACAAAGATAAAGGTAAAGATTGCATACCTTACTCATTGGAAACCATTTCACTGGATAAGGATAGCGTTGTAGAGTCTATCACCACTTTTTTATTTGATCGTGACATCACGATAGAAGAAATAAGCGGCAGTTCATATCAGGCTCCCTATATTCAATCGGCTGTGTTTTCAACCAAGTTTGTCATTTTAATCCCGCACCAACTCCCTCTTCTATCATTACGTGAAGAATTTCTGGATTTTTGCGATGAATTAAATATCGATGCCATTCTTGAACCCATAAAACGTTAGGATTAATTAATAATGACTGCGATAAATATTGGCACTGCCGTACCTGATTTTGAAGCGCCTTCTACCGGTAATAAAACCATCAAATTAACCGATTACCGAGGCCGCTTTGTCGTTATTTATTTTTACCCAAAAGACAATACGCCCGGTTGCACCCAAGAAGGCCAAGCCTTTCGTGACGCTATTGAAAAATTTACGGCATTAAATACCGTTATTTTAGGCATTTCCCGCGATACCGTTCGTGTGCATGAAGGCTTTAAATGCAAACAGGAATTTCCTTTTGACCTGCTTTCAGACTCGGATGAAAAACTTTGCCAATTATTTGACGTTATAAAACTAAAAAACATGTACGGCAAACAAGTTCGAGGAATTGAGCGCAGTACCTTTCTGATTGACCCTAATGGCCTGCTGATCCGTGAATGGCGTAAAGTAAAAGTTAAAAATCATAGCGAAGAACTTCTGGAAGCTTTAGCTGAAGCGACTCAAAACAGCCCTGCCCCGGCATAATCCTGCAAGCACTCAACCGTTCCTGTCACTTGCAAATAATCCCCCATGAACATTCGAACAGCACCTGATAAAAAACTCTTTGTTTTGGATACCAATGTACTCATGCATGATCCGGCAGCTATCTTCCGCTTTCAGGAACATGATATCTTTATTCCCATGGTTGTTCTGGAAGAACTGGATCATGCTAAAAAAGGTTTAACAGAAATTGCCCGCAATGTAAGACAAGTCAGTCGTTTTCTGGATGAATTAATCCAGGATGCCAACCAACAAACGCTTAACGATGGACTGCCTTTATCTCGCATAGAGCACGGGCCTAAAATTGAAGCCGCCAAAGATATGGGGCGTTTATACTTTCAAACCAGCAACATGACCGCGTTACTGCCTGAAAGTATGCCTGGCAACATTGTTGACAATTCTATACTCAAAATTGTCTTGGCTCTGACCAAAGAACTGCCGAACGTCACTATTATTTTGGTATCCAAAGATATCAATATGCGTATCAAAGCAGCCACTTTAGAATTAACGGCTGAAGATTATCATAATGACCAAACCCTGGAAGATATTGATCTTCTCTATTGCGGCGCTTCTGCTTTAGATAACGATTTTTGGAATGATCACGGAACCAAAATGGAATCCTGGCAAGAAAAAGATAAAACTTTTTATCGTCTGGACGATCCGCTGGTTACTGAATGGTATCCCAACCAGTATTTATATTTGGATGATGATTCAAATTTTGAAGCCATCGTCAGATCGCGTGAAGGCCAGATTGCGGTTTTGGAACTGGCTAAAGATTATCGTACAAAACACAATAGTATCTGGGGAATTACTGCAAAAAATCGGGAACAGAACTTCGCCCTTAATGTTTTGTTAGACCCTGAGTGTGACTTTGTAACCTTGTTAGGGCCGGCAGGTACAGGAAAAACCTTGCTGGCTTTAGCCGCAGGACTGGTTATGACCATGGAGAAAAAAATATACAGCGAAATCATCATGACCCGAGAAACGGTATCCATCGGTGAAGATATTGGCTTTCTTCCCGGCACTGAAGAAGAAAAAATGGCGCCGTGGATGGGCGCTTTAATGGATAACCTTGAACTGCTGGGCAGTCGCTTGGGACAAAATGAATGGGAGCAAGGGGCGTCCAAAAACATACTCATGAATCGGGTTAAAATAAAATCCATTAATTTTATGCGGGGCAGGACTTTTCTTAATCGGTTTATGATTATTGATGAAGCCCAAAACCTGACCTCAAAACAAATGAAAACACTGATAACCCGTGCCGGACCAGGAACAAAAGTGGTATGTATCGGCAACCTGTCACAAATAGATACCCCTTATCTAACGGCAACAACCTCCGGTTTAACTTATGTGGTAGACCGCTTTAAAAATTGGCCTCATGGCGCGCATATCACATTGCAAAGAGGAGAGCGTTCACGTTTGGCTGATTATGCCTCAACTACCTTGTAGTTGCCGGGCTGATATATAAAATTAAAGCGCGACGATTTTACAGAATCTATCCCTTCAAGGGATAGTATTCAGCCCCCCTCTTTAAAAAAGAGGGGGGGGATTTTATTAGATAAATCCTCCCCTGGAGATATTCCAGTCATCACACCCGCCATGTTTCACTCAATCAACGTACTACTATACGCCTTCCATCCATTTTACCTTGAGCCACACGGATCAAGCCGTCGCTTGACGCCGGTTTTTGCAAAGCCGGCCCGCCCAAAAGATGCTGAACAAAAAAACCGACCGTTGCACGGCGTGTCGTAATGCGCACCTGACGAGAATCCGCCGTACCACTTCGGCAGATGCCGTAACCGAAACGATCCGGCTCGTCCAACATTTGCACATGATCGGCATCCTTCAGCGTCAATTGCACGGTTCCAGAGGGTGCTTGCTCAAAGAAACGCTCGTAGTTGGCTGACTTCGGTGCGCAAACACTGGAAGCTCGCCAGGCCACTTCCGCACCGATAAGAAGCAAGGGTACACGTAACCCGCCAAGCAGACCATGCACCACAGACACATTACCGTTATCATCAGGATCAATAGCCACTACACTGGCAAACACACCGTAACGGGCTGCCGCAAGCACCGCATCCTTTCCCCCCATAGAATGACCGGCGACGCCCATTCTCTTGGCATCAACCCCTTGTGTTTTTATCAACCAGTCAGCGATAACATTCGCGTTATGGGCTAACTCTATATCGCTGGTAAAAGGTGAATACCAGCCATGCACGGCTACAATAAACCCCCTTGAAGCCAGTGCACGCGCGTAACTCTCATACTGATCATCCGTTGCCATAAGACCTGGCAAAAACACAATGGAAGGCGCCGATGCCTTGGGATGAGCCGGCTGAAACAAGGCAACCAACAAATCTTCACCTTGATGATTCACCGTTATTCTTGTAGAAACAACAGGCTCCGGGCCAGGGCCAGCCAAATCGCCTGCAGGCATATCAACCGCATCCATGACCAGCGTTTGGCCAGGCTTAAGTATTCCGACAGAACTACAGCCAACCGTCAAAAAAGACAGGATACCGGCAAAAAAAAGTTTAAGATACATGCGTAAAATCCAATGAAACATAATAAAAAAGAGACGGTTAAGTTTTAAATAAAGACAATCACAAACAGTGATTGGAAGCGGCTCTAAGAGACCCATAACCACTTTATCATCAGTCTACTGCGACCCGTCCGGATACTGATAAAAAACAAAAATCGAATCTTCGACCCTCCTTATTTAAGAAGGTTCAAGATAGAAATACTATCTAACCATTTTTTAAACAAATCTTGACCCGTTAACCGTGCGGGAGAGGTTATAATGTAAACTAATCCTGATTCGTTAAACCCCCGTTTTTTCTTAAATACAGACCTCTTTACCATGAATTTATTAATCAAATACCTGTCGCTTTGCTGGTTTAAAAATAATCCCGTTGATTTATTCCCCTCAAAATCATTTATGTGGAAAACGGTCGCGTTTTATCTCATTTCAGGCATTATTGTTGAGGGTCTTATTTCTGATCCAGCCGATGGCACCCTGGAAGTTTTATTACGAACCATTATGGCCTTTACGTCCGTGGCCACGTTAGTGTTCTTCATCAAAAAACGAGAAAACTTCTATCAATTATTTACCGCTATTTTTATCTGCGAAAATTTTATTATGACACTGGCGACTGTCACCGAAGGACTTTATTTTGCTATGGTAATGCAGCACCACGAATACGCGGAAGAAATATCAATCGGTATAGGTGTTTTACTGGTTGCCTGGTATTTAGCGATTGTCAGTTACATTTTGCGCCAAGTATTTGCCTTTAAAATGAGCCTTAGCGTTATTTTAGCGTTTAGTTATTTTATTTTAACTTACGGCATTCCGATGCTGTTTATGGATATCTAACAAATAGACTATTTACTGTGAGGCCATGAAAAAAGCCCTTCACACGCATTACTTGACATAATCTGTCGCAAAGGGAAAAATACTTTTTTATCACAAAAAATGATAATAATCTTTGTAGACACGTCGATGTAACTATTCACCTCCCCCCTTTGAAAAAAAGGAATTGAGGGGGATTATCTAATAAAATCTTATTAAAAAGGGGGACTGAATAATTACTCTTAATAAGGTCTCGGGTTTGAATGGTAGAGACGCGCTTTATCGCGTCTGGGACAACAGGCCTTAATCCCTTCTTAATAAGGTTTCTGGTTTGAATGTACAGACGCGATTAATCGCGTCTGTACCGGCGACAATTAATATTTATTTCCGGGTGATTCCAGCGACGGCGTTATGAATATCCCAAAAAAGCCCATTGTCCAAGTTTGCAAAGAAACCGGAATTGATTTTTCAAGTCATGACCTAAAGCGCACCTTTTTAACGATTGGCGAAGCGTCCATGATTCCCTTCTCATTATTGAAGGCGCTGGCTAATCATAAAACTGATGGTGATGTGACGGGCAGTTATATCAATCCAGAAACAAAAACCTTAAAATCAGCTACGTTTAAAATTGCCGATTATATACACCAACACGTTACCCCTGGTATTGAAAACGTTGTCAGTATCGATAAATCAGCGACCCACTAAGGAACAGCCATGAGCGCACAACCATAATATATAACCAATGCCGAAGGAAAAAATATCCGTTATCTTGCCTTTAGCCGACTATCAAGAATTGATCGAAGATTTAGACGATTTGGCAGCCATTGCTAAACGTAAAGACGAAACAACCAGACCTTTTGAAACGGCACTAAAAGAAATCGGTTATGACGTACGTTAAAAAAGCTAAAGCGCTTTTACTCCACTATTAAAATGGAGTCCAACGGCATTAAATTATTTTATTCCCTTGCCCCATTGCCCTGCATAAAAACGTTCACTCAAGGGCATTCGGGAACGTGCGGCTAATTCGGCTTCTTTAAAATCATTATCAAGCACGTCAACATCAGCCTGATAACCGACTGCCAGCATCGCCAAGGGTTTGCAATCGGCGGGTAGATTAAACACTTCACGGGATTTTTCGGCATCAAAGCCGCCCATTTGATGCACAATCAAGCCCAAGGCAGTGGCTTGCAAGCATAAGTTGGCACTGGCTGCACCGGTGTCATACATCGCCCAGCGATTGGGTTGGCCGTTATGATTAAAATTTTCCATCGCAACGGCAAGTATTAACACCGGCGCATTTCTGGCCCACAGCCGGTTTTTTTCAACCACACAGCTCAAGGCATTTTCCCAACCGGTTTCATCGGTGGCTTTATTGCACACCACAAAACGCCAGGGTTGATCATTAAAGCAAGACGGCGCCCAACGTGCCGCTTCCAGCAGCGCCAGTAAATCATCATGGCTCACGTACTTGTCAGCGTCAAACGCTCTGGGACTCCAGCGTTGTTCAATAATATCGTGGATTTTTACTTGAGTTGTTGCGGGTTTGTGTTGCATGTTAAGTGCCTCAATTTGATTGGATAAAACGGGTTTATAACGTCAACACGCCATTTTGATAATCACGAAATGCCTGTTCAATTTCTTGGGTACTGTTCATGACAAACGGGCCTGATTGCACTACCGGTTCTTTTAACGGTAACGCCGCCAACACCAAAAATCGCGCAGACTGCTCTTGTGTTGCAAGCTGTAGGTTATCACCATTAATTAACTGTCCCAATTGTCCAGACTTTAAAACCGTTGCTGATGCACCGGTGGACAGTTCGCCTTTGTAAACATAAACCAACACGGTCTGTAGCTCACCAACCGGTATATCAAGCTGTTGTTGCGGGCTTAATAAGACATCGAAATATAACGGTTGTGTCGTCACGCCCGTTACCGGCCCGGCTATTTTTTGGGTGCCGGTTCTATATTCACCGGCGATCACTTTAATATATCCATCGTCTGCCAAGGTAATCTGCGGGATTTTTTCGGCAGCAAATTCTTGATAATGCGGTGGCTTCATTTTTTCGTTGGCGGGCAGGTTTATCCATAACTGAAAACCGTGTAGCAAACCATTTTCCTGTTCCGGCATTTCAGAATGAATAATGCCATGCGCCGCTGTCATCCATTGCACATCGCCGGCACGCAAATGGCCTTCATTACCCAAATGATCGCGATGCAACATAGCGCCTTCCAGCATATAGGTCACGGTTTCAAAACCGCGATGCGGATGATCAGGAAAACCGCCGACATAATCTACCGGCTCATCAGAGCCAAATTCATCCAGCAAGATAAAAGGATCAAAAGCGTTTTTTTGCTGTTGACTGACAATGCGTTTTAATTTGACACTGGCGCCATCTGTGGTGCTTTGCCCGGTTATAACCGCCGCAAGTTGCCGTGTTTGCTTGGTCATTGTTAATCTCCAATAATTTAGTTTAGCTCAGAATAATGCGTAGGATCGTTTGTTCGCGGAAATTATCGACTACGCGGAACCTGATTTGCAATCCTTGTTCCCCATGTTTTAAAACAACGTCAATCTACCGCTGTTTATAGATTTTCAGATAAATAACTTCGATGCTAACAGATACCATCCCTTCAAGGGATGTTATCTGTATGATTTTACAACAACGTGAATGGAAATTTAATTTCTGAAAGACTATAGTTTAGTAGGGTGCG
>CAIMDR010000637.1 GCA_903839795.1 uncultured Methylococcaceae bacterium
CGTCTGGATCAAACACTGACCCGTCGAATTAATGAAGATGATATGGATATTGTCACGGCTGTTTTGGCGATGATGCCGCCAGCGTGGGAAAACGACACCACCTTGTCGCCCGCTGTTCGTGCGATGCTGGAATATTTTAGTTTGTATGAAGAAAAAAATGACGGCCCGGCGGCCCTGATTTTTAATGATGGTATTCGTGTCGGTGCGCGATTGGATCGTTTGGGTTTACGGCCTTTGCGTTCAGTAGAAACCCATGAATATTTGGCAGTGATGTCAGAGGCGGGTCAAATTGATTTTCCACCTAAAGATATTTTGAAACGCGGTCGTATTGAAGCGGGCGGTATGCTGTATTTTGATCACAGCACCGGTGAAACTTATAATAATCATCAAGTGATGGATCGTCTGGCGAGTGAGCAGGATTATAAGGCTTTACTGGCACAGCGCTGTATTCATCTGACTGAATTGCCGTTGGTGGGCTTGGCTGAAATCAGTAATGAACATGCCTTTAATGTAGATCAGCAACATACAGCCTATTCGCTTAATCAGGAAAGTTTCAGATTTCTGCTTGATCCGATGCTGGCAACCGGTGCGGAAAAAGTATCCGCCATGGGTTATGGTTTGGCACCTAATGCCCTGTCCAGTGCAGAAGGTGGCATGTCGCGTTACTTTAGCCAGCGGTTTGCACAAGTAACCAATCCGCCGCTTGATTCAATTCGGGAAAGTGACGGCATGACCTTGCGCGTGGCATTGGGTGCAAAACCAACTTTTTCTGATGAATTAAGCAAGCAATTGGTCATCGATACGCCTATTTTACAGCGGACGCATCTGGAGCAAATTCGCAGACAATCCACCGTCAGTACCGTTACGCTGGCTATGGTTTATCAGCCTGATTTCAATGATGCCAAGCATAATGAAAATGTTCTGGAAGCCGCTTTATTAAAGGTTTGCGAACAGGTTGAGCAAGCGGCCAAAAATAACATCGGCATTATTATTTTAAGTGATATTGCTATCAGTCCGGAGCTGGCCGCTATTCCTGCCTTATTAATGGTTGCAGCGGCTAATCAGCATTTGGTTAAGCAAGGCTTGCGTTTTAATTCCTCCTTAATTGCTGAAACCGGACAAGCGGCCAGTCCGCATGATATTGCCACCTTGTTGGGTTTTGGTTGCTCAGCGATTTGCCCTATTAGTGTCTACAACCGTGTTATCAGTCATTATCCCGTAACAGAGCAGCAAAAAGTTCTCGATAAATTCCAAAAAGGTGCCGAGAAATCACTGATGAAAACCATGGGTAAGTTTGGTTTGTGTACCGTGGAAAGTTATATTGGTGGTGAATTTTTTGAATCCAATTATTTGGATACCGATGAGCCCGGATTAAGCCCTTATTTCCCTAATATTCACGCCTCGGTCGGCGGTGTGCGCTATGCGGATATTGCAGCCAGTGTCACTGAATGGCATCAAAAAGCCCTTGCGGTTCGTGAAGAAAAAGACATTCCGTTCTTGGGCTTATTTAAAGAGCGCCAAGACGGTGCCGGCCATTCTTATGGCAATACGGCGGTCAGAGAATATATCAACATGACCGATGAGGCGATTTTATATATTCCTCAGGACAAATCGCCCGTAGCTAGCGATACTGCTTATATTGACACCGGTTACGAAAAGCGCACGCCGGAACAAATTGACAGCTTTGGTATTACCCCTGCTTACCGTAGTTTTGCTAAAAACCTGTATCTTGAACGTGATTCCAGACCCGCCTCCTTGCGCGATATTATGGCGTTTCCGGCGGATATTGGCTCGGCAAGCACTACCGCTGATTTTGACCGTATCCTGGGTAAACAGAATTTACGCGGTAACATTAACTATTTAATTCGTGGTTTAAGCGTAACCAAAACAACGGATGATACTTACCGGATTGGTTTAACAGAGAACGCTTCTGCACAGCGTTTGGAACAGTTGGCTGAACACTTTAAAAAACGTTTTTCCGACACAGAACTTACTGTTACAGATGCAGAAGATAGCTTGGTTATAAAAGTTGCTGATAGCGATAGTCTGTTGGCAAACTATTTAAACGCCATAAAAACAGCCCGCAATCCGATTGCCTTAAGTGATGTTCAGCCAGCGCATGAAATTACGGCAATGCTTGCGTCAGGTGCCATGAGTCATGGAGCTTTGCTGGCCGAAGCTCATGAAGCGGTTGCCGAAGGTATTAATATAGTCGGCGCTTTAAGTAACTCCGGTGAAGGTGGCGAACATTCCAGTCGTTTTAACACCTTACGCTCTTGTAATATCAAGCAATTCGCTTCAGGACGTTTTGGCGTTTGGGCCGGTTATCTGGCCGATCCTAATATTAGAGAAATTGAAATAAAAATAGCGCAGGGCGCAAAACCGGGCGAAGGCGGTCAATTACCGGCTACTAAAGTGTCTGTTGAAATTGCCGCTTTACGTGGCGGCACGCCCCGAGTTGAGTTGGTGAGTCCACCGCCCCATCATGATACTTACTCGATTGAAGATTTAGGGCAGTTAATCCATGATGCCAAAGCCGCACGTGTAAAAGTCGGCGTTAAGTTGGTGTCTTCTGAAGGTATCGGCACCATTGCGGTGGGTGTTGCCAAAGCGGGTGCGGATGTTATCAACGTTGCCGGAAATACCGGCGGCACCGGTGCGGCGGCGGTCACCAGTCTAAAAAACAGCGGCCGTTCACCCGAAATTGGTATTGCTGAAGTCCATCAGGCTTTGGCTGTCAACGGCTTGCGCGATAAAGTAATCGTGCGTGGCAGTGGTGCCCATCAAAGCGGACTGGATGTGGTTAAGTCCGCTATTTTAGGTGCCGATTCGTTTGAATTTGGTACAACGGTACTGATGATGTTGCGTTGCGTGATGGCGAAAAACTGCAATATTAAATGTCCGGCCGGGTTAACCACTGAACATGAAGAGTTTAAAGGCGACTCGCGGGTATTAGCGCAGTATTTTATGAATTTGGCGCACGAAGTCCGGGAAATACTGGCCGTGTTAGGTTATAAAAGTTTGCAGGGGATTCGTGGTAAAACTGATTTGCTGCATTTAATTGACCACCCCTCCATGGTCGGTCAACTAGATTTAACCAAAATGCTGGCTAAAGTCGAGGTCATTGTGATTCCAAAACCTGTTTATCTCGAAGCCAGCTTTACGGTTGATGATAAAATTATTGAACAGGTAAAAGCGGTGCTTATAGACGGCACACAATCACAGCTTATCATTGAAGGCGATGCCTTTAAGTTGAATAATTGCAATAAAACCGTTGGTGGACAGGCGGCGATTGATATTGAACGGATGCTGGCTTACGAATTGACTGAACAGCAAGTTGCCGACTCTAAAATTATTTATACCCATGAACAGGGTCGCCGTTATCTGGCTCCCGATAGTGTCGTTATCCGTACCCATGGATCGGCCGGGCAAAGCTATGCGGCATTTTTAAATGACGGGATGCGTATGGAGCATCTGGGCACTTGTAATGATGGCGTGGGCAAGTCTGCTTGTGGCGGAACTTTAGTGGTTGAATCGCCCGGTGGCGGTATTAAAACCCCCGGCAATAACGTATTGATTGGTAACTTTGCCCTGTTTGGCGCTACCGGTGGTAAAGTTTTTATCAATGGTGAAGCCGGCGACCGTTTTGCGGTCAGAAACTCGGGTGCAATGGCCGTCGTTGAAGGCGTTGGTGATTTTGCTTGCGAATACATGACTAACGGTTCGATTTTGAACATCGGCGGTTTTGGTAAAGGTTTCTGTAACGGCATGTCCGGTGGTAATGCTTACCAATATGATCCTGAAAATTTACTGGAAAATCTGTACGACAAGTCGTCTGTTTCTTTGCATGCTCTGACCGAAGATACTGAAGCCGCGCGAGCGCATGAGCAGTTTATTCTGGCGATGCTTGAACAACATGTGGACTATGCGAAATCCAGTAAGGCTCAAAATTTAATCAATAACTGGGAATTGGAGCGCAAGCATTTTAAATTTGCCATGCCTTTATGGCTTTATAAAACGCAAACTACACAATTTTTGCAACAATCAATGGATCGCAAAGAAATGATCGAAGAATTGTCGCAAGCCTTGGCGCAACAGCAAATCGAGCAGGTCAAAGTGGCCTACCAAACGTCACAACCCTTGTTTGGTGGGGCGATACCCGGTCATGGCACGCCCGATAAAGCGTTAACGTTTAAATTGATTAATAGTTTTGCAGTGCTTGAAAAAGCCCAACAATGCGCTAAAGACTTGCTTAAACATTTACCTGATGCGCTTCGTTCGCAAACTCAAATAGAGCAGGCCGCTCGTAAACTGATTATTGAGCGTCCCCGTAAATTGCAAGAAGCACTGATTAAAAGTACGCGCGAAGCTTACAGCAATTACAGTGATGACCAACTAGCCTGTTTGATGGCGAGTAAACGTCTTAATGATTACAAAACAGCGTTAATCAACCGGTCGGTGCAAAGTATTTATTCCATTGGCTCCAGCGCCTGGATTATTGAACAGGACAACATCAATAAACAGGCGTTGGCGGGTATCCCGTGTATTGAAGAATATTTGGCCGGACTCGTAGGGTTGGGCATTGCTCAGGGCATGTTGAACGAAGAAACGGCTTGATATTCGCCGGATTGAACGCTTTACAAAATACCCTTTAATAATTGAATTGTTAATAACTTAAATGAAATCACCTCAACTACCACTTGATGCACCCTACAACGAGAACCAACGCGCCTGGTTAAGCGGTTTTTTTGCCGGAATGCACTCGCATCTGGTTCAAAGCGCTGGCTTGGTTACTCAGACAGATAGCCGACTTGTTACCATTCTGTATGGTAGTCAAACGGGTACAGCCGAATCGGTCGCCAATGATGTAGCCGCTGTTGCTAAAACTTACGGTTTGACGCCGCTGGTAAAAAGCATGGATGAAATTGAAGCGGATGCACTGTCTTCGATAGATTGTTTGCTGATTATTACCAGCACCTACGGTGAAGGCGAAATGCCGGATAATGCACAGATGCTATGGGATGGCGTTTGTGCAGCAACGATGCCCCGACTTGAAGGGTTGCAGTTCTCAGTATTGGCTTTGGGTGACACCAGTTATGATTTGTTCTGTCAAGCAGGTATAGACTGGGATAATAAACTGGTTGAGCTGGGTGCTACGCGCGTTTATGACCGGACCGATTGCGATGTCGATTTTGAAGAACCGGCAGAACGCTGGATGACGGCAGTTATTCCACACTTGGCAGGCGGGGTTACTACGACAGTCGTTGAAACTGAGGCCGCTGCTACCGGTAAACCTGAATACCACCGGAAAAACCCGTTCCCCGCCAAACTGTTGGTTAATCGTTTATTAACGGACCCCTCATCGTCTAAAGAAACGTGTCATTATGAAATTTCAATCGCAGGTTCAGGTTTAACTTACGAAGCGGGCGATGCTTTATGCGTGGTGCCGATTAACTGTTCCGAGTTGGTTGCCGATATCATCAAAGCGATTGGTTGCACGGGCGATGAAGACGAGCCGGTCAATGGCGAATTAATGCCCTTACAGGTTGCATTACGTGAGCATTTTGAAATCAAGGCACCCAGTAAAGAATTGCTTGAAGAGATTGCCACCCGCTCCGGTGACCAAGAACTTAACGGAATTATAGAAGCGGGTGACAAAGAAAAGCTGGCTAACTATTTATGGGGACGCGATACGCTGGATTTATTGTTGCAATTTCCGGTTTGTGAATTTACGGCCGCCGAATTTATAGCCTTGTTAAAACCTTTGCAACATCGGGCCTATTCGATTTCTTCCAGTGGCAAACAGTATCCCGATGCCGTGCATTTGACGGTTGCCAGTGTGCGTTATGAAAGTCACGGTCGGTCTCATAAAGGTGTTTGCTCAACATTTTTGGCTGATTTGGTTAATGATGAAACCAAGGTGCGGTGTTTCTTTACCGCCAACAAGGTTTTTAGGGTGCCTGAAGACAACAGCCTGCCCATGATTATGGTCGGTCCAGGCACCGGTATTGCACCTTTCCGTGCCTTTTTGCAGGAGCGTGAATACCGTAAAGCGCCCGGCAAAAACTGGCTGTTTTTTGGTGACCGTAACGCGGCCACTGATTATATCTATCGTGAAGAACTCGAAAGTTTTCAGGGCAGCGGCTTGCTGACACGTTTGGATTTGGCGTTCTCCAGAGATCAGGACGCCAAGATGTATGTACAAGACAGAATGCTTGAGCAAGGCGCTGAATTATTTTTGTGGTTAGAGCAGGGCGGTTATTTCTTCGTTTGTGGCGATGCTTACCGAATGGCA
>CAIMDR010000638.1 GCA_903839795.1 uncultured Methylococcaceae bacterium
AAATACGAAGCACTTAAAAACGCAGATGCCATGTTATTAGTCACCGAATGGCAAGAATTTAGAAGCCCTGATTTTGATGAAATAAAAAAACTACTCAAAACCCCCTTGTTTTTTGACGGCCGCAACCAGTTTAAACAGCAACGAATGGAAGCCATAGGCTTCGAATATATCCAGATTGGCGTTACCGCATCAATTTGAATTTAAAGGCTGGCAACGTTTCCTCCGTTATATATTGATCTTCTTTGTTCAACATTAGCTCAGGGCCAATGTTGGCTACCAACTTAACGTGGGACATAGTCGAGACTTAACCGTTCGTCCTGAGCCTGTCGAAGGGTGAGCGGTTAAGTCGCTCATGGTTCGACAGGCTCACCATGAACGGCTTAACCTCAAACTGTACCCTCTTAAGTGGGTAGCTCCAATGTTGAACAAAGTAGCCTTTATTATCGCTATCCACTAACCATCACTGTAACAAGGGTTTCTCAAGACCCTGCCGAATACGTTGGGAAAAATCAGGTGACTGATCAGCGGCCTGAGCCACTTGATTGATATGAGCTTGCTGCTGTAACTGATCAAATGGCCTGTCATTTGCCAACATCTTGGCTTGATAGAGATACTCTGGCACATAGCCACTTAACAAAATTTTCCACGAAAACGGCAAATGTTCTGGATTAATCCGCGTATTAAACCAGATGGCCGTGGTGCAATTGTCCAGCAAGGTGTTATAAAATGCCGGTTTATCGTGCAGCTCATTAATCTTTCTGATGTATTCCAGAAACAGGCGATGCGCATTCTCTTTACGCCCTTGAATTCGGTAAAGATAAACCTCTTCCTGCGGATTTTTGCGATAGTTGGTGCGCAAGCGTATGACATCGCGTTCGTCTGCCACAATATAGGTCAGTTCGTACTGCCGAAAAAAGCCCTTGATCGTGGAATAGCCTTCATTCAACTCTTTGCGAGCTTCTATAGAAACGGCCAGATAATCCTTATCCCCAAAATTAAAACTGACAATCGTATGCGCAATGGCGGGCCCCATCCAATAAACAGCAAACAAATCTCCCCCTTCAAGCTTTTTTAAATCATAGGTTTTGGTGTAATAAGCCGGTAAAAAATCAAATTCACTACGATAGTCAACATTGCGGATATTGTGCAGCGTTACCCAATCACCCTCGATGGTAGCGTAAGGCAGTTTGGCCAGATCAGATTGCCATTGCCGATCATTGGAAGGACTCACAGCAACCCACCAAACGCTCACAACCCCAATAAACAGCATTGAATAAGCGACTAACAAACGTTTGCGCCAACGTGCAAAGCCTAAACCAACCACCGTCACCAGACCAAACACAGCATAAGCTGCCGCTATCGCCGTTTGTAGGGGACTGCTATGGGAATCACCGAAATAAATTGCCAACACCGCCCAACCAGTGGTGCCTGTCAGTAACAAGACCAGCAATAACCGTTTGATAAATAACAGCATATTGTCGTTGCGTGCGAACTGGAAAGGTCTCAAATTGACATCCTCCCCGACCTAAAGGACGGGGATTCCTACAGTTAGCGATTGATGCCCCAATCGGAGAATGTTCTTGGCCGCATTAATATCTCTATCATGCGTAGTGCCATACTCGGCACAAGTCCATTGTAATCATTCAGTCCCCCTCTTTAACAAAGAGGGGTTAGGGGAGATTTTATTAGATAAATCCCCCTCAATCCCCCTTTGTCAAAGGGGGAAGTGAATAACTACAGTCCATTCTCTTATTTCAAGATCGCGTCTACCTTTCGGACTACTGGAGCTTATACAGCCACAGCACGAACACGCTTGAGTAGTTTAAGGCTTATGGGGCTTTTGTGTACAGTGCGCAGGACGAAGTTCGCTAAACTCCCTTCATCCTGCCGAACCGACTATTTTGGCATCAAAGGAAGTTTAGAGCCTATAGCGACATCGCCAGCACCTTGTAAAAAGCTTTCAACTTGCAGAGCACGCGCCGCAATTGATTTCGAGGTCGCTTTTGCTAATGCATCGTAGTATTTTGCGTCAAGTGCGACGCGCTGTTTGCGAAACTCAATCGTACGTTTTGCAAGTTCGCCAGCCTTAGCGTCTGTCAATTTATCAATGTTACTCAAATAGTCCGCAATGATCGCTAAACGTTTGTCATTTAGCGCCTTCAATTTAGCATTAAAAACATAATATACATTCAAAAACTTCTTCTCTTGCACCGGATCTAACGCCAACGACTTTTTGACGAAGGTCTCTTTATCCATTTCCAGCGCGAAACGAAACATTTCGAATTCGTTGCCGTTAGAAGCAGCGGCAGTCGC
>CAIMDR010000639.1 GCA_903839795.1 uncultured Methylococcaceae bacterium
AACTAACCGACAACCCCACTTATCCTATGCCGCCCATCGCTTTAAGCGATGCCAAAACAGCCGTTGATACGTATCTACTTTAAAAAGCCGGGTAAATTGAATGCTAGCAATAATTAAGTAGTTAATTTTAAAGTATTTTATTTTTTACATACCACGTTTTACCCGGGGATTTAAAGTGGATACCTAAAAACCTCAGTTGAACAAAAACACAATCTTATTTTAGTACATCAATTTCGTACAGGTATTTTGGAACGTTTCTATCAATCTACGAACGAATCCTTACGCCTAGCAGGGTCGGGCACATCTTTTCGTGCCCGACATTTCCACAACGGAATATGTTAATGGTGCAGAGCAACGTATCAATATTATACTTTTATCCGTTGAAAATGTTGGGCAACGATAAAGCTTTTGCCCAACCATGACTGAGTTTCGTAGAGGCTATTTGCTATATTCCAACCGTTAGAAAAACTGCTTTGCAAAATTAGCAATCGCTAGCCCTAAAACTGCACCTAGTATCCAACGATTTAGCTTCATTTCACCTGACATTTCTGCTTTCAACTCACGAATTTCAAAACGTACCAACTCAATATCACTCTTCGTTGCTAACTCCGCCTCACCACTTGCGTCCTTAAATGCTTCCGCCATCGCAGCTGCTTGCTCACGAACCACACCGGCTTTTTCCAGTTTTTCAACAAACTTTAAAGTATCGAACGTTACCGTACTCATTTTTCATCTCCATTAACCAATGTTTTTAAGTATAACACGACAAAAAACAAGACCACCTACTATTCACACAATTTAACATAAACCTAAATTTGAAAAGGAGGTTGATGCATAGATGCTTGCGCTTACTGCCTATTGTCTTGTCTCCTCGGTGCTTACTCTTTAGACTTTGGAGATACTGCGCTCTCATGGTTTTCTCATTATTCCGTATTGACAACAGGTAACCATTGCGACTACTTTATGATCATTAAATTATTCATTGGGTACTTAATCACATGACCACTGTTACATTCGACACTCAAGAAGCTGTTATTAAATTAAAAGCAGTCGGCATATCACAAGAACATGCTGACGCTTTTGTGCGTGCTATTGTTGAATCACAAGATAAGTTGGTGACAGAAACGACACTAGAGATCGCTTTAGCGCCGATTAAAACTGATTTAGCTGTACTTAAAGCAGACTCAGTGACGTTAAAATGGATGATGGGCATCTTGATTGCGGGTGTCATGTCAATCGTCATCAAAACCTTTTTCTCATAAATCACCAAACGTTAAAAACAAGTTATGACGCTCATTCTTATGAGTTAGCCAAAGAATGAGCGCAGAAAGAAAGCCCTTAGATTGTGTGTTGACGTTTGCGACGAGTGATCGCTCCAAAACCAGCCAGAGCACTACCAAACAGCCAGACTGCGGCTGGTAAAGGAACTGCGGTAAGAGTAGTGAAATTTAAAGAACCGAAACCGGAACTGCCACTGGTTGGAGTGTAGGAAAAATAAGCATCTGAACTATCTGCCAAGCCTGATACTAAACTAAAGTTGGGGTTAAATAAGCTATTTGTATAGCTTAATCCAAGAAATGCACCGTCCTGAAAATCAACGGTTGGAACAGTGTCGGCATTATCAGCATTAAAATTCGTATTGTGAAAGTTAAGCGCAAATGAGCTTAATGAAAAACTTTCGAAACCTGAATTGACTAACCCGGTATCATCAAAAGTAAATTGACCGTTAAATGTTTCACCGTTTAACGAACCGGAATCCAGTGTACCGATAATGCTATAACCGGTTAGTGCCGCTTGTGCAGAAGAGGTCATAAAAAATAATAGCCCGCATACCATCGCGGATTTGAAGTTTTTAGTCAGTTTTAACATGAGGCTGTCCTTTGAGTAATTATATTAAATGCGCCCTCCCTTCACGGGAGGACGCCAACAGAACGGTTTAGAATTTAAAGTTGGTTGCAACCGCCAACGCATTGCAAGCAACACCCTTAACCATCACCAATGAGCGTTTGAGGGCAGGACCGCTGGCATCAGGATCAATCGAGATCAGACTGTCAGCAGTTGAAGCAGAGCAAACCACGTGGCCACTTGCCAATGGATTTGTGCTGTTTACACCTAAACTTTGCAATAACGAGGTCAAAACAATCTTGTCGTAATTGACAGTAAAGTCAGTGATAGTATCAATACCGTCTTGGACGCCGAGATAGATAAATTGATCCCGGTCACCGCCACCCGTCAAGGTGTCGCGTCCAGCAAAACCGGTGATAACATCACGACCCGATGTGCCGACCAATGTATTTGCAGCCGCCGTACCACTGACCGTGTTTAACGGTGGTGCGGTCAAATTTAGCCCAACAATGACGGGGTCATGATCTGAAGTACGGAAAGCATCTGCGGCATAGAGACTGCTTATTTGACCGACCGTTTTAAAGTTGGTGTTGTAATCCAGCACGCCAGGTTCATCAGAATTGATATGCCATTCCAATACGTCTTGCACTTGTGATGTCAGACTTAATGAACTCAAAGCGTGATCCAGATAACCCCATTGCCCATCAAATACATAAGAATAACCGGCTGCACCAATACGACTTTCAATCAGGTTGGTGTAACCATCGTTCTTGAGGGTAGTGATAGGGTCTTCTTTGGCGTAAGAGTTCAAGTCACCTACGATAAGAATATCAGGATCATTAGTACCGGTAGGATCGTTACCCAACAAGGCCACCAGTTCTTGAGCCGCTGCCGTACGGGTTTTATTGCAATTGCCTTGTCCGTCAAGTGCGTCGACATCGCCTGTGATGTCGATGGTTGACAGAACAGGGGCGCTCAATAAACTAACGTTATCAGCACAAGAGCTACCTTTAGATTTAAAGTGGTTGCCTACAGCGATGAAGCGGGCACCGCTCGCATTCTCTTCAAAGGCCTGAGCCAAAGACGGACGGCTACGACCAAAATTACCGGCACCGGTTTGAAAAATTCCGAATGCGCCGGTATTTAAAGGCGCAGTCGTTCCAACAGGCGTGACAGTAGCAGGTTTGTAGATCATGCCGACCTTAATTGCGTCAGTACCTAAAGAATCTGTTTTACCACTGGCTGCGTCAGGGTTGATAAAAGCATAAGTTCCGGCTCCGGCTTTTGCGTTAAGCTTGTTAACCAAAAACTGAATCGCACTGTTGGCACCATAACCATTGTTTTCCATTTCGTTGACAGAAATAACATCCGCACCGGTACCGACCAGATTTTCAACTGTTTTAGTCCATTGGCGATCAAACTCGATTTGATTTTCCGCACCACGGCATGTGGCGGTTGCAGGAGCTTTGTCGCTTAAGCTATAGCCACAACTGTTGAAATCGCTAAAGAAATTCAGCAAGTTGGCGGTAACGACTTTAAGTGTTCCGTTCACCTGAGCAGGAACTGTCGGACGCGGATTAGCCGCAACAAAATTAGGAGAGCCGCCATTCAACGCATTGATCGGACGCAGACGGAAAGCATTAGGACTCGCTGCATTGCCTGACCATGTATAAGTCATAACGCCGACGACATTCTGAACCGTATCACCGCCCCGCAAGGTATTGCTGGCTGAAAGCGGATTACCACCACGACTAAACAGGATAGGGTCGGGATTTTGGCTTTGCAACTCGTCATCGATGATAATGTTATTCAAGTCATTGATGGCCTGTTGATCAAGTGCCGCTGAGCCTGGAGCGGCAACATTAGTCGGTTGGGCCAGGCGACTGCCTGAGGACATAAGGACTTGACCAAAACGCCCCAGTTGGAAAAGCTCTGTGACATACAGCGGTTGCGCGAACTTAACCAGCATGCCTTCGTAATGCTCCAGATAGTCAACACCGCTTACGGCAGCCGGAACGGGTAGCATAACGTTTACCGGGGTGACCGTATCGGTGCTGCCGCAAGCTTCTATACCTGTAGATGTGATTTGTGTTTGGCCTTGATACTCGGAGGCAACTCCGGTTACCTGTACAACCTGACCAAGGCTGACATTGTTGGCACCGTTATTGAAGACAAAAACAGCATCGGAAGTGGCGGGATCATTATCCGAATTGGCAGTCGTATTTTGAACATAAAAGCCGCGTAAAGCGGGCTGAGCACCTTCGTAATCACCGACCACCACACCTTGAACAGTTTGTGCCCCAGTCAATACGGCGCTGGCGCCTGAACCTTGAATTTGGCCAATAGTTGTATCAGAAGCTGAACAAGCAACTGCTGAATCATCATTAATTAGAGTGGCGAGACCTTGTCCATTAGTTACAGTTGCGCCAATTACGTTAGTGAGATTAACCAGGAATGTTTCATTAGGTTCGAATGTCGTATCGCCATTAACAGAAACGTTGAAAGTGTAGCTAGAGCTGCCCGCCGGAATTGTTTGCCCAGTCAGCGATTGGCTTAGGTAATCGCCTGATGCTGCGGTTGCGGTGCCATCAGCGGTGGCGATGTCAAAGCTTACACCGCCTGCCGGTGCCGGTGTGGAAAGGCTGACTGTAAAGCTGTAATTGCTGGTGCCGCTGTTACCTTCGCTTTGGTAGACATCAGTGATAGATAAATTTGACCCTATTGCAACGTCATTGTCGGTGATGGTGATATTTTGCGTAGTGGTAGCGCCGAGAGTTATTCCGGCTGATGGAGCATTGATAGCTAAAGCTGCTATTTCAATGCCCTCCACAAGCGTGTCATCGACTACCGTAAAGATTACAGAGCCAGTTGCTTGGCCCGCTGGGAGAGTAATAGTGGTATTGCTTAGCGTGTAATCGCCAGCGGTAATGCCTATGCCGTTAAGTCCCAGCGTGACGGTTTGATCGCTAGTCACTGTAGATGATGTTGTCGCGGTTACGGTGATGACCGTAGTTCCTGCTTCGGTTCCTGTGTTGCTGCTGACTGAGAGGTTGACGGTGGGAGTCGTCACAGAGCATGCATGTAAGGGTGTAGAGGCATTACGCGGAGCCGGTGTGCCGTTGGCAAAATCTGTGCTGTTGTTGTCGGTATCGGTGCAACCGTTGCTGGCGCGGAGAGTAGCAAGGGTGCTGCTGAGGTTGGGTGTGGTGGGGCTGATTTCAGAGCAATTGGTAGCGGGGCCGAAGCCTACAAAATCCAGCACGCCATTGGCTGTGGTCGGACAAATAGTGCCCGCAACGATTGAGACCTGATTGCTGACCAAGGCCACTTTGCCGGCTGCGGCACTCATGTTGATAGTGCCAGTCAAGTCTGCAACGGGTGGAACTGTCCCGTTGGCTCCACCACTCGCTTCTTGCACAAGGTAATACTGACCGGGCTGTAAAACAACATTGGGCAGATTGGTTTTATTTGTCCAGGATGAGCCTGTCGTTGCTGCATATTGTACTGACATGCCGTTCAAGCTCGCTGGTACACTACCCCGATTGAATAGCTCAATGAAATCGTTTTGATAGGTTGCACCAGCGTTGCCGCCGCCGCCATAAACTTGGCTGATGACAATATTTGGGCTAACAGCCTGTGCTACAGGCGCAAAATTAAGTGCAGCAAACACGGCCAAAGCAAGCGGATGCCTTTTAAATAAAAGTTTTTCGGTCATGATTTTTCCTGGTAAATTTGACTGGCGGGAAGAAGTTTTGAAGAAGTTATATTGGCTTACAAAAAAATGCTATTGCTTTGAAATATCACTCAGTAAAAAATGAAAATTTTTAGCTTATAAATTTATAAGCTGTCTCAAAAACCATTTCCAGATTCTACAAGCCTAACTCAGGTTCGAAATTTAACGACCAACCTTTACGAGAAAGTTGAAGCATAATTTTTGCTCTTCTGTGAACAAGTTCAAATTTTCCTCCTGTAAAATGACGAAACCATGACAATTCGAATACTTTTTTGTGAAATGTATTACATTTGTAATTTATATTTTTTTAAATTAAACCAACAAGTTAACCATTATCAGTATTTCAATGTCAGAATTACCCGTGAAAAAATGAACGCAGATGGGGTCAAGTTTTGCATTATGAGATTAAATCAGATTTTTAAATATCCGATCAAAAGCTTCGATAAGTAATCGTTCAACCTAAAAATCGCCGCTGAACAAAAACATAAAATATGAACTTCAATACCTTCGCCAAAAGTTAGGCCGCCTTGGCGTGAATTCTGCCGATTTCTGCAGCCTCGAAAATTCGGTTGTCGATTAAAAACTCTTCGGCATTTATGCCAAGTGAGTTAATAATCCGGCGCGTATATTTTCTGGCTCTGAACACCGTTTTCAAATCCAGCATACTTTCAATGTTCATGTCCTGTAGCTGTGGCAACAACAGCCTTATAACTGGGGTCAGAGTAAAGTTAAGTTTACTCTGACCCCAGTTATTCACCAGTTATTCTAACTTTTTGACGTCGGGTAAAAGTGAAAACAGGAACACCGGTACAGTTGGGCTGTTTTTTGCCAAAAGACGTTTTTAAAATATGTTAGATCGCAATAGTTAAAAAATAAGGTTAAATAACTCAGTTGGTTAATCAATGCCTTACTTTGTAGGTTTTTGACTGTCAATCAGCGTTGAAAAGTATCCACCTAACAGCGCCGAATAATGTCCAGAAAGAAAGTAAGATTATTCCATTTTCAGCTCCTTTTTACGTTGTTTAAGTCGATAAGAATCATTACC